>NZ_JAXDEO010000121.1:0-5390 GCF_035064975.1 Pseudomonas sp. YuFO20 | reverse complement strand
CGGCTTGCCGGCGAAGGCGATTTGACGGACGCCTTCGCCGGCAAGCCGGGCTCCTACAATGTTTTGTATTGGCCGCTAGCCGGCGATCTTCCAGTCAGCGATTCACATCCACCACCACCCGCCCACGCAATTGCCCCGCCAGCAGGCGCGGCGCCGCATCGATCGCTTCGCTCAATCCGATTTCATGGCTGATCAATGGCAACAGGTCGAAGTCCAGATCCCTGGCCAAACGCCCCCACGCCTCTACACGCCGGGCTTTCGGCTGAGTCACACTGTTGATCCCGGCCAGCGTCACGCCACGCAGGATAAAGGGCGCGACGGAGGCCGGAAAATCCATGCCCTGGGCCAGACCGCAGGCAGCGACGGTGCCTTCGGCCTTGGTACTGGCACAGGCGTTGGCCAGGGTGTGGCTGCCCACCGAATCGATGACTGCTGCCCAACGCTCCTTGGCCAAGGGCTTGCCCGGCTCGGACAAGGTGGCGCGGTCGATGATTTCGCTGGCGCCCAGCTGCTTGAGGTATTCGTGCTCCGACAGGCGACCGGTGGAAGCGACCACCCGATAGCCCAGCTTGCTCAGCAAGGCGATGGCGAAACTGCCGACACCGCCGTTGGCACCGGTAACCAGTACTTCACCTTGATCGGGCGTCACACCGTTGCGCTCCAGCGCCATGATGCACAGCATCGCCGTGTAGCCCGCCGTGCCGATGGCCATTGCCTGTGCTTCAGTGAAGGCCTCGGGTAGCGCAATCAGCCACTCGCCCTTGAGCCGGGCCTTTTGCGCCAGACCGCCCCAGTGCCCTTCGCCCACGCCCCAGCCATTGAGCAGGACTTTGTCACCGACCTTGTAGTCCGGATGCCCGCTGGCTTCGACGGTTCCTGCCAGATCGATCCCCGGCACCATCGGGAATTTTCGCACCACCGGGCTGCTGCCGGTGATCGCCAGGCCATCCTTGAAATTCAGCGTGCTGTACGCCACACGCACCGTCACATCGCCCTCGGGCAGCTGTTCTTCTTCGATCTGTTGCAGTGTGGCCCGGTAACCGCTGTCGTCTTTGTCGATCAAAATACCTTGGAACATTGCTGCCTCCTGGTGAGATCACCCGTTGTGGTGGGATTTAAATACCATATCGCAAAAAAATACCGTACTCGACTTTAAGCCAATATGATGGACCGCTATCAACGACGGAGGACTGCTGAAATGAGCCAATGGCCAGATACTCGTCTGCTTGACCTGCTTGGGATCGATCTGCCAATCATCCAGGCCCCCATGGCTGGTGCCACCACTGCGGACATGGTCATTGCGGCGAGCAACGCCGGCGGCCTCGGCTCGATGCCTGCCGCCATGCTGAGCGTCGAGCAATTGCGCGAAGAGCTCAAGCGCATCCGTCAAGAATGCCAGCGCCCGATCAACGTCAACTACTTCTGCCATCAACCACCGGCGGTGGACGAGCAACGCGCCCGGGACTGGAAGAACCTGCTGCAACCTTATTATCGCGAACTGGGTGTCGACTTCGATGCGCCGACGCCGGTGTCCAATCGCGCGCCATTCGATGAGGCAGCCTGCGCAGTGGTCGAAGAGCTGCGGCCCGAAGTCGTGAGTTTCCACTTTGGCCTGCCGGAAAAATCCCTGCTGGATCGAGTGAAAGCCACCGGGGCAAAAGTGCTGTCCTCGGCCACCACGGTCGAAGAGGCCATCTGGCTCGAGCAGCATGGCTGCGACGCCATCATCGCCATGGGTTACGAAGCGGGCGGACACCGGGGCATGTTTCTCAGTGATGACCTGAGCAGTCAGGTTGGCACCTTCGCCCTGGTACCGCAGGTCGTCGACGCGGTGAAAGTGCCGGTGATTGCCGCTGGTGGCATAACCGATGCGCGAGGTGTGGCGGCGGCGTTCATGTTGGGGGCTTCAGCGGTGCAAGTGGGCACGGCGTACCTGTTCACGCCTGAGGCCAAGGTCAGCGCCTCGCATCACAAGGCGTTACGCACCGCCAGGGAAAGCGAGACGGCGCTCACCAATATTTTCACCGGGCGTCCGGCGCGAGGGATTATCAATCGGGTGATGCGCGAACTCGGACCGATGAGCGCCCAGGCACCGCGCTTCCCCCTCGCGGGCGGTGCATTGATGCCGTTGCGCGCCAAAGGCGAGGCAGACTTCAGTAACCTCTGGGCGGGGCAGGCGTTTACCCTGGGCGTCGAGTTGAGCAGCGCTGAACTGACCCGGCGCCTGGCCGAAGAAGGCTTGGCGAAATTGCTACATCGCTGAGGGTTTGTGGCGAGTGACAACCTCACTCACCATAACCGCGCTGCAACGCATTCCGTTTACAGGCATTTCGCTATATATTCATCTATATAACGAATCACCCCTCGCAACACCTGCCCATGACGGAGCCGTTTCATGACCCTTCGCGCCTCACGTTTTGCACCCACCTGCCTGGCGAGCGTGCTTGCCGTGTTTGCCTTCGGCTCTGCCCAGGCGGACGAGGTGCAGGTCGCTGTCGCTGCCAACTTCACCGCGCCGATCCAGGCCATCGCCGCCGATTTCGAGAAGGACACCGGGCACAAGCTGGTGACTGCGTTCGGTGCCACCGGCCAGTTCTACACCCAGATCAAGAATGGCGCGCCGTTCGAAGTGTTCCTCTCGGCAGACGACACCACCGCGCAAAAACTTGAAGCCGAAGGCGACACCGTCAAGGGCTCGCGCTTCACCTACGCCGTCGGCACCCTGGCGCTGTGGTCGGCCAAGGAAGGTTACGTCGATGCCCAGGGCAAGGTGCTGGCCGATAACACGTATCAGCATTTGTCGATCGCCAACCCGAAAGCCGCTCCCTACGGCCTGGCAGCGACCCAGCTACTGGCCAGGCAGGGCCTGACCGACAAGGTCAAGGACAAGATCGTCGAAGGCCAGAACATCACCCAGGCCTACCAGTTCGTGTCCACCGGCAACGCCGAACTGGGTTTTGTCGCCCTGTCGCAGATCTACAAGCACGGCAAGATCACCAGCGGTTCGGCGTGGATCGTTCCGGCCAACCTGCACGACCCGATCAAACAGGACGCGGTCATCCTCAACAAGGGCAAGGACAACCCGGCCGCCAAGGCACTGGTTGACTACCTGAAGGGGCCAAAAGCCGCTGCCATCATCAAATCCTACGGTTACCAAATCTAAATGTCGCTGACGAGTGCCGACTTTTCCGCCATCTGGCTGACCCTGAAACTGGCGTCCCTGACGACCGTCATCCTGTTGCTGGTTGGCACTCCGCTGGCGTTATGGCTTTCGCGCACCCAATCCTGGTTGCGCGGCCCGGTCGGGGCGATCGTCGCCCTGCCCCTGGTGCTGCCACCCACGGTGATCGGGTTTTATCTGTTGCTGGCGCTCGGCCCCCATGGGTTTGTCGGCCAGTTCACTCAATCCCTGGGCCTGGGCACCCTCACGTTCAGTTTTGCAGGCCTGGTGATCGGCTCGGTGCTGTACTCGATGCCGTTCGTGGTCCAGCCGCTGCAGAACGCTTTTTCCGCCATTGGCACCCGCCCTCTGGAAGTGGCCGCGACCTTGCGCGCCGGTCCCTGGGACAGCTTTTTCAGCGTCACCTTGCCCCTGGCCCGCCCCGGTTTCATCACGGCGGCCATCCTCGGCTTCGCCCACACCGTCGGCGAATTCGGCGTGGTGCTGATGATCGGCGGCAACATCCCCGACAAGACCCGGGTGGTTTCGGTGCAGATCTACGATCACGTCGAAGCCATGGAATATGCCCAGGCCCATTGGCTGGCGGGCGTGATGCTGGTGTTCTCCTTTGCGGTGTTGCTGGTGCTGTACTCCAGCCGTAAAACCAAAGCGGGCTGGAGCTGATCGATGATTCACACGCGTCTGAAGTTGAGCTATTCGGGATTCGCCCTCGATGTCGACCTGCAGTTGCCCGGCCGAGGGGTCACGGCGCTGTACGGTCACTCCGGGTCTGGCAAGACCACCTGCCTGCGCTGCATCGCCGGGCTGGAACGGGCCGACCAGGGGTTTGTCCTGGTCAACGATGAAGTGTGGCAAGACAGCGACAAGGGGATTTTCGTCCCGCCGCACAAGCGTGCGCTGGGTTACGTCTTTCAGGAAGCCAGTCTGTTTCCTCACCTGTCGGTGCTGGCCAACCTGCAGTTCGGCCTCAAGCGCATTCCCCGGCAACTACGCCGGGTCGACATGGCACACGCAACCGAACTGCTGGGCATCAGCCACCTGCTCGATCGCCATCCGCAGCACCTGTCCGGCGGCGAACGCCAGCGCGTGGGCATGGCACGCGCGCTGCTCACCAGCCCGACGCTGTTGTTGATGGATGAACCCTTGGCCGCGCTGGACGCTCAACGCAAAAGCGAGATCCTGCCTTACCTGCAACGGCTGCACGATGAGCTGGACATCCCGGTGCTGTATGTCAGTCACTCCCAGGACGAAGTCGCGCAACTGGCCTACCACATCGTCCTGCTCAGCGACGGCAAGGCGCTGGCCAGCGGCCCCATCGGCCAGACCCTGGCCCGCCTCGACTTGCCGCTGGCGCTGGGGGACGACGCCGGCGTGGTGATCCAGGGGCATGTCGCGGCCTATGACGCCCACTACCAGTTGTTGACCTTGCAACTGCCGGACACCGACCTGAATATTCGCGTGGCCCACACGCCGATGGCACCGGGCCAGGCGCTGCGCTGCAAGGTTCAGGCGCGGGACGTCAGCCTGAGCCTGCACGGCGACGAACAAAGCAGCATCCTCAATCGCCTGCCGGTCACGGTGGTCAGTGAAATGGCCGCCGACAACAGCGCCCATGTACTGGTGCGCCTGGATGCCGCGGGCAGCCCATTGCTGGCGCGTATCACCCGCTATTCCCGGGATCACTTGAACCTACACCCGGGCCAACGCCTCTGGGCCCAGATCAAGGCCGTGGCCGTGTTGGCGTAACGTCGTTGGCACGACTGCCGCGGCCTGGGGTCAATGGCTGTAACGGCCCCTCGATCCCTCGCCCAGGACAACCGCCATGCCCGATGCACTGCCCCGTGACCTGCATTACGTCGATGACACCCAGCCGGGCATTACCCGCCGGAAACTGCGCGGCAAATTCTGCTACTTCGAGCCCTCGGGCCAGCGCATCGTCGACCCGGAGGAGATCCAGCGCATCAATGCCCTGGCGGTCCCACCGGCCTACACCGACGTGTGGATCTGCACCGACCCGCGCGGCCACCTGCAAGCCACCGGCCGCGACGCCCGCGGGCGCAAGCAGTACCGCTATCACCCGCGCTGGCGAGAAGTGCGCGACAGCGACAAATATTCACGCCTGCGGGATTTCGGCCTGGCCCTGCCGAAGTTGCGCAAACAACTGGAAGCCTTGCTGGCGGCGCCGGGTTTCAGTCGCGACAAGGTCATG
>NZ_JAXDEO010000120.1:0-5618 GCF_035064975.1 Pseudomonas sp. YuFO20 | reverse complement strand
ACGCAAATCCGTAGGAGCCGGCTTGCCGGCGATACGATGGTGGCCGTGATGCCGCCATCGCTGGCAAGCCAGCTCCTACAGGTTTTGCGCAGGTAAGTTGAATTGGTGGCGTCAAGCAAATCCGTAGGAGCCGGCTTGCCGGCGATGCGATGGTGGCCGTGATGCCGCCTTCGCTGGCAAGCCAGCTCCTACAGGTTTTGCGCAGGTAAGTTGAATTTTTGGCGTCACGCAAATCCGTAGGAGCCGGCTTGCTGGCGATGCGATGGTGGCCGTGGTGCCGCCTTCGCTGGCAAGCCAGCTCCTACAGGTTTTGTGCAGGTAAGTTGAATTTTTGGCGTGACACATATCCGTAGGAGCCGGCTTGCTGGCGATGCGATGGTGGCCGTGATGCCGCCTTCGCTACACCCCTCCCCCTCTTTTCATCGCCTTCCGACCAGAAACTCCCATCAGGCTATTGCGCATCCGGTATTATGGTATACCATCATACGCACAGACACCATTCACCCTGATACGGAGCAGCTCATGAGTTTCGAAATCCGCAAGATCGTCAGCTATGTCGAAGAAACCTTCATCGAAGGCGGCAAAGCCACCGACAAGCCTGTGACCATGGTCGGGCTGGCCGTGGTGATGAAGAACCCCTGGCTGGGCAACGGTTTCGTTGAAGACCTCAAGCCGCAGATCCGCGCCAACTGCTCCGACCTTGGCGCAATGATGGTCGAGCGCCTGGTGGGCATCATCGGCGGTGCCGAGAAGATCGAAGCCTATGGCAAGGCTGCCGTGGTCGGTGCCGACGGTGAAATCGAACACGCCTCCGCGGTGATCCACACCCTGCGCTTTGGCAACCATTACCGCGAAGCGGTGAAAGCCAAGAGCTACCTGAGCTTTACCAACAAGCGCGGCGGCCCGGGCACTTCGATCCAGATCCCGATGATGCACAAGGACGATGAAGGCCTGCGTTCGCACTACATCACCCTGGAAATGAAGATCGAAGACGCGCCGCGTGCCGACGAAATCGTCGTGGTCCTGGGTTGCGCCGATGGCGGCCGCCTGCACCCACGCATCGGCAACCGCTACATCGACCTGGAAGAACTGGCTGCCGAAAAAGCCCAGTAAGCCGGTCGGTCACTACAACAAAAAGGTATGCAGGAGCGCTCCATGATTCGGCTCACCGCTGAACGCACCCCGGCTGGCACCAGTTACCTGGCGACCGGCCAAGGCCAGCCCGTGGTCTTGATCCACGGCGTGGGCCTGAACAAAGAAATGTGGGGCGGCCAGATCGTTGGCCTGGCCACGCAATACCGCGTCATCGCCTACGACATGCTCGGCCATGGCGCCAGCCCGCGCCCTGAAAGCGGCACGCCGCTGCTCGGTTATGCAGACCAGTTGCTCGAGCTGCTCGATCATCTGCAATTGCCCAAGGCGGCCGTGATCGGTTTCTCCATGGGTGGGCTGGTGGCGCGGGCTTTCGCCCTGCATTACCCGCAACGCCTGCAAAGCCTGGTGGTGCTCAACAGTGTGTTCAACCGCACCGCTGAACAACGTGCCGGCGTGATCGCCCGCACCAGCCAGGCTGCCGAACACGGTCCGGACGCCAACGCCGAGGCGGCGTTGTCACGCTGGTTCAGCCGTGAATACCAGGCGGCCAATCCGGCGCAGATCGCCGCGATTCGCCAGACACTGGCGGGCAATGACCCCCAGGGTTACCTGACCACCTACGAATTGTTTGCCACCCAGGACATGTACCGCGCCGAGGACCTGGGCAACATCCAGGTACCGGCGTTGATCGCCACCGGCGAACTCGACCCGGGATCGACCCCGGAAATGGCCGAGCAACTGGCCCAGCGCATTCCCGGTGCCAAGGTTGCCGTGCTCGCCGAGCAGCGGCATATGATGCCCGTAGAATCGCCGCGCCTGGTCAACCAGCTGTTGCTGGAGTTTCTCGACACTGCGCACTCCCGACAAAACCAGATCAAGGGGATCGTTGCATGACACTCACACGCTTCCAGATGTGCATCGGCGGTGAATGGGTCGATGCCCTCTCCGGCAAGACTTTCGATAGCCTCAATCCGGCCCTGGCCGAGCCCTGGGCCGAACTGCCCGATGCCGACGAAGCCGACGTCGAGCGCGCCGTACAGGCTGCGCAGACCGCCTTCGACAGCCCGGCCTGGCGTGGCCTGACCGCCACCGCCCGGGGCAAGTTGCTGCGCCGCCTGGGCGACCTGATCGCCGAAAACAAGGAACAACTGGCGCAGCTGGAAAGCCGCGACAACGGCAAGCTGATCCGCGAGACCCGCGGCCAGGTCGGCTACCTGCCGGAGTTCTTCCACTACACCGCAGGCCTGGCCGACAAGCTCGAAGGCGGCACCCTGCCGCTGGACAAGCCCGACCTGTTTGCCTACACCGTGCACGAAGCCATGGGCGTGGTCGCCGCGATCATTCCGTGGAACAGCCCGCTGTACCTGACCGCGATCAAACTGGCGCCGGCCCTGGCGGCGGGCAATACCATCGTGATCAAGCCGTCCGAGCACGCCTCGGCGACCATTCTCGAACTGGCGCGTTTGGCGCTGGAAGCCGGCATCCCGCCGGGCGTGGTCAACGTCGTCACCGGTTACGGCCCGAGCACCGGTGCCGCCCTCACCCGCCATCCGCTGGTGCGCAAGATCGCCTTCACCGGTGGCGCGGCGACGGCCCGGCATGTGGTGCGCAGCAGTGCCGAGAACTTCGCGAAATTGTCCCTGGAACTGGGCGGCAAGTCGCCGAACATCATCTTCGCCGACGCCGACCTCGACAGCGCGATCAACGGCGCCATCGCCGGGATCTACGCCGCCTCCGGGCAAAGCTGTGTGTCGGGTTCGCGCCTGCTGGTGCAGGACGAAATCTACGACGAATTCGTCGCTCGCCTGGTGGAACGCGCCCAGCGCATCCGCATCGGCAACCCGCAGGAAGACAGCAGCGAAATGGGCCCGATGGCCACCGCGCAGCAGCTGGCCGTAGTGGAAGGACTGGTGGCCGATGCCATTGCCGAAGGGGCAACACTGCGCCTGGGTGGCAAGCGCCCGCAGAATCTGGGCGAAGGCTGGTTCTATGAGCCGACCCTGTTCGAATGCGACCGCAATTCGATGAAGATCATGCAGGAAGAAGTGTTCGGCCCGGTGGCTTCGGTCATCCGTTTCAAGGACGAAGCCGAAGCCCTGGCGATCGCCAACGACTCGCAGTTCGGCCTCGCCGCCGGCATCTGGACCCGCGACCTGGGCCGCGCCCATCGCCTGGCCCGGGACGTGCGCTCGGGGATCATCTGGGTCAACACCTACCGTGCCGTGTCGGCCATGGCGCCGATCGGCGGCTTCAAGAACAGTGGCTATGGACGCGAAAGCGGCATCGATTCCGTGCTGGCCTACACCGAGCTGAAAACGGTGTGGATCAATCTGTCCCAGGCACCGATGCCTGATCCATTCGTGATGCGCTAGGAGTCCTGAGAAATGATCGAACCCGGCATTTACAAAGACGTCATGAGCTCGTTCCCTTCCGGGGTCACGGTGGTCACCACCCTGGACCCGGCGGGTGGCATCGTCGGCATTACCGCCAGCGCCTTCAGTGCGCTGTCGATCGATCCGGCACTGGTGCTGTTCTGCCCCAACTACGCCTCTGACACCTACCCGATCCTGCGCGACAGCAAGCAGTTCGCGATTCACCTGCTGTCCGCCGACCAGACCGCCGAAGCCTATGCGTTTGCCGGCAAAGGCAAGGACAAGGCCAACGGCATCGAGTGGCACTTGAGCGAACTGGGAAACCCGTTGCTGCGCAAGGCCACGGCGATCATCGAGTGCGAACTGTGGCGCGAATACGATGGCGGCGACCACGCCATCATCGTCGGTGCGGTGAAGAACCTGATCCTGCCCGAGCAACCGGTGACGCCGATGATCTACCACAAAGGCAAGCTGGGCCCCCTGCCCACCCTGGCCTGATCGGTTCCACACAAAAAACCCTGTGGGAGCGGGCTTGCTCGCGAAGGCGGAGTATCAGTTGACATCAATATTGACTGACCCACCGCTTTCGCGAGCAAGCCCGCTCCCACAGGGGTCCGTGCAGATTTTTTAAATTTTGTCAGGAGCCGGCATGAGCCCAGCAGCCTCGTTACTGTTCCGCCAGCAGGCCTACATCAACGGCCAATGGCTGGGTGCGCCCGACGGTGCGCAACAGGACATCTTCAACCCGGCCACCGGCGAGTTGATCGGCCAGGTGCCAAACCTCGGCGCCGAAGACGCACGCCAGGCCATCGACGCCGCCAACAAGGCCTGGCCGGCCTGGCGCGCACTCACCGCCAAGGAACGCAGCAACACGCTAAAGCGCTGGCACGCGCTGATGCTGGAAAACGCCGATGCCCTGGCCGAAATCCTCACCCTCGAACAAGGCAAGCCGTTGGCCGAAGCCAAGGGTGAAATCCTCTACGCCGCCAGCTTCATCGAGTGGTTCGCCGAAGAAGCCAAGCGCATCTACGGCGACACCATTCCCAGCCACAAGGGCGATGCGCGCATTGTCGTGAGCAAGGAGCCGATCGGTGTCGTCGCGGCGATCACCCCCTGGAACTTCCCCGCGGCGATGATCACCCGCAAGGCCGGCCCGGCGCTGGCGGCCGGTTGCCCGTGCATCGTCAAGCCGGCGCCGGAGACGCCGTTCTCGGCTCTGGCCATGGCCGCGCTGGCCGAGCAGGCCGGCATTCCCGCCGGTATTTTCAACGTGATCACCGGCGATGCCATCGCCATCGGCGCCGAACTGACCGCTAGCCCGCTGGTGCGCAAACTGTCGTTCACCGGCTCCACGGCCATTGGCAAGTTGCTGATGGCGCAGTGCGCGCCGACGCTGAAAAAGGTGTCACTGGAACTGGGCGGCAACGCGCCTTTTATCGTCTTCGACGACGCCGATCTGGAACGTGCCGTGGAAGGCGCGCTGATCGCCAAATTCCGCAATGCCGGCCAGACCTGCGTCTGCGTCAATCGCTTCCTGGTGCAGGACGGTATTCACGACGCTTTCGTCGCGCGGTTGGCCGAACGGGTCTCGCAACTCAAGGTTGGCAGCGGTTTCGCAGACGGCGTCACCCAGGGTCCGCTGATCAACGAGCGTGCCGTGGCCAAGGTAGAAGACCATGTGCAGGACGCGCTGGCCCAAGGTGCCCGCTTGCTCTGCGGCGGCGAACGCCACGCGTTGGGCCATGGCTTTTTCCAGCCCACGGTCCTGGCCGGCATCACCACGCAGATGAAAGTCGCCCGGGAAGAAACTTTCGGTCCGCTCGCCGCGGTGTTCCGTTTCGCCAGCGAATCCGAGGCCGTGCAGATGGCCAACGACACCGAATTCGGCCTGGCTGCCTACTGCTACACCCGCGACCTGGGCCGCGCCTGGCGCATGAGCGAAGCGCTGGAATACGGCATGGTCGGGATCAACGAAGGGTTGATCTCCACCGAAGTCGCGCCGTTTGGCGGGATCAAATCCTCGGGGCTGGGGCGCGAAGGCTCCAAATATGGCATCGAGGATTACCTTGAACTCAAATACACCTTGATGGGTGGGCTGTGAATCAATACCTGTAGGAGCCCGGCTTGCCGGCGAAGGCGCCCTCAAGTACG
>NZ_JAXDEO010000011.1:0-130840 GCF_035064975.1 Pseudomonas sp. YuFO20 | reverse complement strand
CTGCGATCTTTTGATCTTGAAAAAACAAGATCAAAAGATCGCAGCCTGCGGCAGCTCCTACAGGTTGCGCCCCCCCAATTCAGTATCTTGTTCGAGAGACCTTCATGCCCCTATCCGCCAACGTTTCCGACGCCCCGATTGCCCGCAAGGCCGAAGGATCCGACCCGTACGCCTGGCTGCAGGAGCGCGACAGCGCAGCGGTGCTCGACTACCTCAAGGCTGAAAACACTTATCAGGAGGCGCAAACCGCCGATCAGGCCGGGTTGCGCGAAACCCTGTTCGAGGAGATCAAGGGCCGGATTCTCGAAACCGACCTGTCCCTGCCCTCGCCGTGGGGACCCTACCTGTATTACACGCGCACCACGGCCGGTGACGAATACGCCCGTCACTACCGCTGCCCGCGCCCGGCCGACGACAGCCTGGTCCTTGATGAAAGCCGGGAGCAACTGCTGCTGGACCCGAATGAACTGGCCCAAGGCGGCTTCTTTTCCCTCGGCGCGTTCAGCATCAGCCCCGATCACCAGCGCCTGGCCTACAGCATCGATTCCACGGGCGACGAGATCTATACGCTGTTCGTGAAGGAATTGTCCGACGGTCGCGTCAGTGAGCTGGAGTTCCAGGAATGCGACGGCAGCATGACCTGGGCCAATGACAGCCTGACCCTGTTTTTCGGCGAGCTGGACGACACCCATCGCCCGCACAAACTGTTGCGCTATCGCCTGGACGGCACGGCGGCCGAAGAAGTGTTCCATGAAACCGACGGCCGCTTCTTCATGCACTGCTACCGATCGAGCTCCGAACAGCAATTGCTGCTGTCGGTGGGCAGCAAGACCACCAGCGAAGTCTGGGTGCTGGATGCCAATCACCCGCAACGGCCCTTTACCTGCGTCGCGCCGCGCCAGGAAAACCATGAGTATGACCTTGACCACGGCGCGCTCGACGGCCAATGGACCTGGTTCATCCGCACCAATCGCGACGGCATCAATTTTGCCCTGTACACCGCCGTCGACAGCGGCGTGGCGCCCACCGAAGCCGACTGGCAGAACCTGATCCCTCACAGCGACACGGTGATGATCGATGGCATGAGCCTGAACGCCGGGGCTATGACCCTGAGCCTGCGGGTCGGCGGCTTGCCGGTGATCGAAGTTCACCCCCAGGACCTGCCGAGCTATCGGGTGCAACTGCCGGACGCGGCCTACAGCCTGCACGTGCAGAACAGCCTGGAATTCGTCAGCGAGCGGATTCGCCTGCGCTACGAAGCGTTGAACCGTCCGGCGCAGATCCGCCAACTGGAACTGGTCAGCGGTGCGCAGCAGGTGCTCAAGCAAACCCCGGTACTGGGCCCGTTCGACGCCGACGCCTACGTCAGCCAGCGCCTGTGGGCCACGGCGCCCGATGGCACGCAAGTGCCGATCAGCCTGGTGATCAAGCGCGAAGCACTCGGCAAGCCGGTTCCGCTTTACCTGTACGGCTATGGCGCCTATGGCGAAAGCCTCGACCCGTGGTTCTCCCACGCGCGCCTGAGCCTGCTCGATCGCGGCATGGCGTTCGCCATCGCTCACGTGCGCGGCGGTGGTGAACTGGGCGAAGCCTGGTATCGCGCCGGCAAGCAGGAGCACAAACAGAACACCTTCAGCGACTTCATCGCCTGCGCCGAACACCTGATCGCCAATGGCCTGACCACCGCGCCACAACTGGCGATCAGCGGCGGCAGTGCCGGCGGTCTGTTGATCGGGGCGGTGCTTAACCAGCGACCGGAGCTATTTGGCGCCGCGATAGCCGAGGTACCGTTCGTCGATGTGCTCAACACCATGCTCGACCCGGAGCTGCCATTGACCGTCACCGAATACGACGAGTGGGGCAACCCTGAAGAGCCGGACGTGCACGATCGGATCAAGGCCTACGCGCCGTACGAAAACGTCAGCGCCCAGGCTTATCCGCCGACCCTGGTGATCGCCGGCTACAACGACAGCCGTGTGCAGTATTGGGAAGCGGCCAAATGGGTGGCGAAATTGCGCGCCACCAAGACCGACAACAACCCGCTGCTGCTCAAGACCGAACTGGGCGCGGGGCATGGCGGGATGAGCGGTCGCTATCAGGGATTGCGTGACGTAGCGCTCGAATATGCATTTTTGTTCAAGGTGCTGGGTGTGGCCTGAGGAACTTGGCTGGGTGTGCGGGTCTTAATTGCGCACACCGCAAGCCGATACAACACTGACCCACCTGTGGGAGCGGGCTTGCTCGCGAAGGCGATTTTTCAGTCAACCTATGTGTTGAATGTTTTTGGCCTCTTCGCGAGCAAGCCCGCTCCCACAGGGTTCCGTACAACAAAAAAGACCGCACGACATGTCAGAACCCACCTTATTGAACAACGAAATCCGCAACTGGCTGATGGACTGCGGCCTGTTCAACCAACTGCTGCCGGCGGAATTCGCCGCGGCTTCGGGCTATTTCAGCCTGAGCACCATCGTCCAGGGCGAAGAAATCTTCCACGAGGGCGATGCCGGCAGCTTCATGTGCATCATCCATACCGGCCAGGTGGCGGTGCAGAAGACCACCAGCGACGGCCAGCAGGTGACCATCGCGACCCTGCGCAGCGGTCGTTCGTTCGGCGAAATGGCCGTACTCGACGGCGAACGCCGTTCGGCCAGTTGCGTGGCGGCAAGCAACTGCCAGTTACTCAACCTGGGCAAGGATTCGCTGGAAAAGATGCTCAACGAGGCACCGAAAATCGCCGCCAAGATCATCCGCGCCCTCGCCGTCTCGCTCTCCAAACGCTTGCGCATGGCCGATGGGCAACTGCTGTCGCAGCAGGTCTAACCGCCGGGCGACTTGACCTTCGGCGGGTTCTGCTCGATCCCCGGCACCGGCTGGTCCTTGGTCGGCGGGCTCGGCATCTCGATCGGCACCAAGGGTGGCCCGCCACTGCCCGGGCCTACTTTCGGCAGGGGTGCCGGGCTGATCTGCGGATACGGCGTGGGCGTTGCGGTGCCCGGCGAACCGGGCATTGGCGCGGGACTGATCGGCATGGTCTGCAACTGCTGGGCCTGCACTGCAGTTATCGAGAGCGCGGTCAGGGCAATGGCCGTTAGAATGGTGCGCTTCATCAATGGCTCCGTTGGCCTTGTGGTCGATTGCAGGCTACTCCCAACTGCGCCGGTTTGCCTTCCCCTGTGCTGCCATTTTTCCTCAAGTGAGCCCCATGAAACGTTTTGTTCTGCTCGATACCGCCCCTATTCCCGAGAACGGCGGTGCCCTGTGCCTGTTCGAGTACGGCGAGGATTTCGTCATCAAGATCCAGGGTGGTGACGGCGGACAATTGATGAATACGCGCATGCACGGCTCCGAGGATGCCCTGGCCGAGATCCCCTGCCGCAAGGTCGCAGGAAGACCGAACTCGCGGGTGTTGATCGGTGGCCTGGGCATGGGCTTCACCCTCGCCTCGGCGCTCAAGCACCTGGGCAAGAGCGCTGAAGTGGTGGTCGCCGAACTGGTGCCCGGCGTCGTGGAGTGGAACCGCGGGCCGCTGGGCGAGAAAGCCGGCAACCCGCTGCAAGACCCGCGCACGGTGATCCGCCTGGAAGACGTGGCCAAGGTCCTGCAGGCAGAGCCGCAAGGTTTCGACGCGATCATGCTCGACGTCGACAACGGCCCCGAAGGCCTGACCCAGAGAGCCAACAGCTGGCTCTACTCCGCCGGCGGCCTGAGCGCCTGCGCCAAGGCCCTGCGACCAAAAGGCGTGCTGGCGGTCTGGTCGGCCAGCGCCGACCGGCAGTTTTCCGACAAACTGAAGAAAGCCGGTTTCAAGGCCGAGGAAGTGCAGGTCTTCGCCCACGGCAACAAGGGCACCCGCCACACCATCTGGATTGCCGAGAAGCTCAAGGGCTGAGCTAAACTGCGTGTATACCGTCATTAGTCATTCAACAAAGGTGAACCCATGAGTTCGTCCACCCCGACCAACACTTCGAAGCTGGACCGCATCCTGGCCGATAACCAGCGCGACAAGGAAATGGGCTATCGCGACAAGGCCCTGAAGATGTACCCGCACGTGTGCGGCCGCTGCGCCCGTGAATTCTCCGGCAAGCGCCTGAGCGAACTGACCGTGCACCACCGCGACCACAACCACGACAACAATCCCCAGGACGGTTCGAACTGGGAATTGTTGTGCCTGTACTGCCACGATAACGAACACTCGCGTTATACCGACCAGCAGTATTTCGGCGAGGGCTCGCTGAGCACGCCAAAAATCGCCAAGGCAACGCACAACCCGTTTGCGGCGTTGGCGGGGTTAATGAAGAAGGACGAATGATCTTCATCGCCTGACCCGGCCTCTTCGCGAGCAAGCCCGCTCCCACATTGGTTTTGTGAACGACGCAGATCAAGTGTGGGAGCGGGCTTGCTCGCGAAGACGGCTCACCGGACACCATCAATCCCCAAACTGACCACGACCTCCCAATCCCCGTATAATCGCGCTTTTTTCCAAAAGGCACCCCGCTCGTGGCAGACAAACGGTACAGCTGCATTGGTTTGTATAACCCCAAATCACCGGAGAACGTCGGTTCGGTGATGCGCGCCGCTGGCTGTTACGGCGTGGCGTCGGTGTTCTACACCGGCAAACGTTATGAACGCGCCGCCGACTTCGTCACCGATACCAAGCGCGTCCACTACGACATCCCGCTGATCGGCATCGACGACCTGAAGAAAATCCTGCCCCTCAATTGTGTACCCGTTGCCGTGGAACTGGTCGACGGCGCCCGCCCGTTGCCGGAGTACACCCACCCGGACCGCGCGCTCTACATCTTCGGCCCGGAAGACGGCTCGCTGGATAAAGAGATTCGTGACTGGTGCGAAGACGTGGTCTACATCCCGACCACCGGCTGCATGAACCTCGCTGCCACGGTCAACGTCGTGCTCTACGACCGCATGGCCAAGGGCCTCAACACCCGCTCGGGGCCGAAATTCCGCTGAATCGCCGCACATCCGATGGAACAAGTGGCCTGCTCCGGCAGTCAGCTTATCTATCCACTACTCAAGCCTGGAGTCAGATCATGAGCGAACTCAAACGCGTAGAGCGCATCGAATCCACCCCGTTCCAGACCCCTTCCGAGCAGAATGTGCATGGCTGGGAACGCATCGGTTCATTGGCGGGCGGCGTGGTCATGGTCGGCAAGGGCTTGCGTCGCGGCGGCCTGTTCGGCCTGATTCAGGTGGCCATCGGCGGCGTGGCCCTGGCCCGCGGCATCACCGGCCACAGCTCGGCGAAAAGCCTGCTGGAAAAAAGCCGCCAGGACATGAACAACGTGCGGGCGAAGATTCAGCGCGCGGGCGAAGAGTTGAACCGGCTGAAAGCCAATGCCGAGGCAGCGACCAACACCGCGACCGTCACCGGCAACGATTCCTTGAAGTCGCCTAAAACCGGGGTTTGATCGGGAATTTGCGCTAAGGCTTATGGCCTCATCGCCAGCAGGCTGGCTCCCACAGTGATCTTCCGTGTTCACACACCCTGTGGGAGCCAGCCTGCTGGCGATGGCGGTGTTACTGAAGCAACCCGGTATCCAGGACCTTGGAAGACTCACCAAGCACGCTCTCACTGAGCTGTACGAATTCCTTGGTATCAATGCTCCCCAGATGCATAGCCCCGCGCAGCACATCATCCAGCGAACGCTTGTTGCGCGTCTTCAGGCGAATCTCGCGATCCAGTTCCTGTAGCAACAACACCGCCTTGGCCACCTGCGCCGCACTGATCTGCTCGCCCCGCAAGGTGGTGACTTTCTGGCTGTCCTTGACCAGCTTCCCGTGCAAGCCCTCATACCGCTCATCACTCATGCCACCGGCCCGGCGCACCAGTTCGATGGCGTAGTATTCGGCAAAACCTTCACTGATCCAGTCGCTGCGCTGCTGATCGTTGATTCGCCCGAACACCTGGGCCAACTCGCGCACCAACGGGCTCGTCCCGCTTTCGCTGACCAGCGGCAGGCGACTATTCAAGTAGATCGATTCGTGCGCCGACAGGCTGCCGCGCCACATCGGATCGTTGGCGCCGACAATCAGCAACTTGGTCGGGTGACGAGGAAACACCGCCTGTACCTGGGGCCAGACAAACGTCAGCAGCGTCAGCACATCCATGCGCCGCATGCCCTGGCCACGCGGTGAAGCGACGGTGACTTCGGTTTCGCCCAAGCGGGTGCGACGGCTACCGAGATGCCCGGCGAGCATCCAGCCCGTGGGCCGATCGAACAGCCGGGAAACGTTATCGATGCGGAACTTGTTCTTGCCGATGCGCGGCCAGGCGGTTTCGACGCTTTGCCAGCCAGTGGGCAACTCGAATTCAAGGCGTGAAACCAGCTCGATGCCGTCCTGCTGATCGAGCCTGGCCGGCGGCACCAGATCGTCACCGCGCATCAGCGCCCAGGTCGGAGTCATGCGGGTGTCGAAGCTGCCGCTCTTGCGCCCGTGACTGATCTTTACCCGCCAGGTCAGGCTGGCCTTTTCGGCCGCCGGGCGCCATACGCCGCGGGCCGGCTTGCCCTCGGTCAGCTGCCATTGGCCGTCGGCCTTGAAATCGCTGTAGTGGCTGCCGTCGCCGAGGTCGAAATCCAGGCTGCGGACCGCCGCGCCCTGGGCCAGGGTCAGGCGCACTTCAGCCTGGTCGCTTTGCGGCAACAGGCGCACGTGGTAATCCAGATCGACTTTCTTCGCCGCCCACACGGGCGCGCTCAGGGCGCACAACCCAACGACCAGCGCCCGCCGCCATCCCACAGCCATACACACTCCTTCGTGAAACCTTGACCTGCGCTGCGCTTTAACCTGCGCGGAAAATCAGATGGTCTTCCCAATCCTCTTCCGCCACGCTGCCTTCGGCGAGCATGCGCCCGGACTGGGAAATACGTTCGTGGTGCACCGCGTCGCGATCACCGCACACCAGGTGATGCCACAGCGGCAGGTCCTTGCCCTCGCTGACCAGGCGATAGCCACAGGTCGGTGGCAGCCATTTGAACTCGTCGGCCTTGCCTGGTGTGAGCTGGATGCAATCCGGCACCGAGGCGCGACGGTTGGGGTAATCGCTGCACTGGCAGGTATTCAGGTCCAGCAGTTTGCAGGCGATGCGCGTGTAATAGACGCTGTTGTCGTCTTCGTCCTCGAGCTTTTGCAGGCAGCACAGGCCACAGCCGTCGCACAGCGATTCCCATTCCTGCTGATCAAGTTGATCGAGGGTTTTGCGTATCCAGAACGGTTCTACTTTGGCGGCCATGGTTCGAGCATCGACATCAGGTGGTGAAAAGGCCGCCAGTCTAGTGCCCGTAGCCCCGCGGGCCAAGCATTGGCGACTGCCGGTAGAACACGCTTGTCAGTTATCGCGCCGCCAAGTAGGGTTTTGCGTCGCTCCCACTTTCAAACGTAGCCAGGAATCTCTTGATGAGTGCCAACCCACGCGTTGCCGATTATGTCATTCACCCTCAGTTCACCGATCGCTGGTCGCCCCGCGCCTTCACCGGCGAAAGCATTCCTGAAGAAACCCTGCTGAGCTTCTTCGAAGCCGCGCGCTGGGCACCGTCGGCGTACAACTCGCAGCCTTGGCGGTTTCTCTATGCGCGTCGCGATACGCCGAACTGGGAGCGTTACCTGGGCCTGCTGAATGAATTCAACCGCAGCTGGGCGCAACACGCCTCGGCACTGGTGATCGTGATCTCGAAAACCACCTTCACCGCGCCTGGCGCCAGCGAAGAGACCCCGGCGCTGTGGCACACCTTCGACACCGGTTCCGCCTGGGGCCACCTGGCGCTGCAAGCCAGCATCAGCGGCTGGCACACCCACGGCATGGCCGGTTTCGATCAGGAACTGACCCGCAAGGAGCTGAACATTCCTGAAGGCTACGCCCTGCATGCGGCCGTGGCAGTGGGCAAATTGGGGGATAAAGCGACGCTGGCGGATTACCTGCAGGCGCGTGAAGAGCCGAGCCCGCGGCGTCCGCTGAGCGAGTTGGCGGCTGAAGGCGACTTCACCCTCTAAGCCACAACGCATATCTACTGTAGGAGCCGAGCTTGCTCGCGATAGCGGTGTCACAGTCAACGATGATGTTGAATGTGATGGCCTCTTCGCGAGCAAGCTCGGCTCCTACAGGTTTAGCGTCAACTCAGTAGCCGCGATTGAAATCCACTTCCCCGCGCAACGCTTCACCCGCCTGATACGCCCGCAGGTTCGCGACAAACAGCTCTACCATCAACGACGGCGACGTCGGTGCCGAGCTGTGGCCCGTCAGCAGCAGGCCGAAGGCCGTCCAGAACGGATGCCGTTGCGGCAGCGGCTCCTGGCGACAGACGTCGATCACGGCGCCCACCAGATGGCCTTCCTTCAAGGCTTCCACCAGATCCGCATCCACCACCGCCACACCGCGCCCGACGTTGATGAACAAGCCGCTAGGCTTGAACTGCTTGAACAGCGCCGCATCGTAGATATCGTGGGTGTTCGGTGTATTTGGCAGCAGGTTGACCACATAATCCACTTCACCGACCAAGCGTGGCAGATCCGCCAGCGAACCGACTTCGATAAAGGGGGCCTGCTCACGGGCCTCACTGGCGATGCCATACAACTGCACACCAAAAGGCACGAGGAACTGCGCCACCGTCTGCCCGATATCACCGGTGCCGACGATCAATACCTTGCGCCCCGCCAGGCTCTGGCCATGACGACTGTCCCATTTGCGCTCGACCTGGCTGACCAGCCGCGCCAGCACTTCACGTTCGTGGCCGAGCATGTAGGTGAGCACGTATTCGGCCATGACCTGACCGAAAATCCCCACCGCGCGGGTCAGGCGATAGTGCCGAGGCAAGCCGTCGGCCAGCAGCGGCGTGATGCCCGCCCAGGTCGACTGCAGCCATTGCGGCTGATGGCCCTGACGCAGCAGGGTCGCCAGCAAGTCGGGCTGGCCGAGCCAGACCGGGCAATCGGCCGCCAGGCGTGCCAGTTCGGCGGAATCGCCGCTGGTCAGTACTTCCACATCAGGCGCCGTCTCTTGCAACAGTCGGGCGTACACCGGGTGGTCGTGTTCAGCAATCAGGACGCGCATGCTTCAAACCTTTCGAAAAACAGTGCAGACGGCCGCCGACAGAGTCCTGCTCCGTCCGTGCGGCCATCGCCAAAATCATTCCAGTGTTGATCAAGGCTTCGAACCGAAGCCCGTCTATCGATCACATGGGATCGTTGCGTCGCAGCAATTCTTCCGGCAAGTGTTCGATGTATTCCTCTTCCGCCGGCGGCATTTGCAGGTGATAGCCCTGCTTTTCGAGGTTATCCAGCACGACGGTGATGTCCTCGCGCGACAATTTGCGCTCGGGGCTCAACACCAGGTCGAACGCGTGGATCGCTTTGCCGAAGGCGGCCATCAAGGGTTCCGGTACACGCTCCAGGGCATCGCTCTTGAGCACATAGAGGTACATCTCGTTTTTCTTCGAACTGCGGTAGATCGAGCAAATACGTTTCAAGGCTGTTCTCCGGCGGTGGCCAGGCTGTCGAGCAGCGCCTGGCCCATCAATTCGCGGCGCCAGCCACGCAATGAATCAGGCAATTGGTAGGGACCATTGGGGAAGCCGCTCTTGAGCAGCGCTTCCAGGGTTTTCTTGCGCAGCATCACCTCGGGCGCGATGTTCAGGCGTTCGCCCTCGGCCTGGCCGATGGCCTTGAGCCGCTTGAGCAGCGCGGCGGCGTCCACCGGCAACGGCTCAGGCACGGCGGGCGGCCATTGTTCCGGCGACACACTGCCAGAGCGCTTGATCAGATCAAGCAGAAACTCGCCGTCCTGACGCACGGTACGCGGGTGCATGTCTTCGATTTTCGCCAGTGCACCGAGGTTGTCCGGCTGGGTGCGCGCCAACGGCCACAGCGAATGCTCGCGGATGATGCGGTTGCGCGGCAGGTCGCGGGCACGCGCCTCCTGCTCGCGCCAGGCGCAGAGTTCACGCAATACGGCCAACTGCGCGCGGGACAGCTTCCAGGCCAGCTTGGCGTCGCGATAGACCTCGTACGGGTCGATCTCGCGGCGCAGGTTGGCCACCAGCTCCGCTCCGTCTTCCAGGACCCAGGCGTATTTGTCGTCCGAGAGTTGCGGGCGCAACTTGACGAAGACTTCCGCCAGGTGCACGGCGTCTTCGGCGGCATAGCTGATCTGGGTTTCGGAAAGCGGACGTTGCAGCCAGTCGGAACGGGTTTCGCCCTTGGGCAGGTCGATGCCCAGCACTTCCTGCACCAGCCGCGAATAGCCCATGGAGAAACCCAGGTTCAGGTAAGCGGCGGCCAGTTGGGTATCGAACAGCGGCGCCGGCAGGCTACCGGTCAGGCGCAGCAGGACTTCGAGGTCTTCGCTGCACGCATGGACAACCTTGACCACCGCCGGATTTTCCAGCAAGGCGGCCAATGGCTGCCAGTTGTCGATGGTCAGCGGATCGATCAGGTAGGCACGTTCGCCATCGCCGACCTGCAGCAGGCCTGCGATCGGATAGAAGGTGTCGACCCGCATGAATTCGGTGTCGAGGGCAACGAACGGCAGCTGCTGCCACTCGGTGCAAAACCGACCGAGGCTATCGTTGTCGCGAATCCAGTGAATATCGATGGCCACACGGCTCTCCCTTGAAGAATGGCGCGCAGTATATATCGCCCCCGACGATTTCCGCGCATTCACTGAACAAGAGCTTTAGCGAAAATGCCTTCCTGATCGTAAGAATAGTCCGGCAAACAAGGCCTAACCGACCTTTCCCAGCCATCTAAACTCTCACCCCTTGGCCAGCACGCCATCGATTGCGGCTCTGCGGCACCCGGCAAACATATCCAGGTCCTGGTTATAAACTTGGCTGTTGACCTCCAGCAGCCCCAGCATCGAATGGAACAGGTTGTCCTGGCTCAAAGGCTTTTCACGACTCAGTTGCAGGCAATGGGTGTCCACCGAGAACGACTTCTGATAGCTGTCGGAGAACCAGGCCAGCATCGCCACATGTTTCTGTTGATCCGGTGCCAGCATGTAAGGCGTGCCATGCAGGAACAGGTTGTATTCGCCCAGGGATTCGCCGTGGTCCGACAGATAAAGCATCGCGGTATCGACTTTGTCCTGGTTGCTGCGCAGCAGATCGATCAGGGTCGACAACACATGGTCGGTGTACACCAAGGTGTTGTCGTAGCCGTTGATGATGCTTTCGCGGCTGCAATTGTTCAGTGCATTGCTCTTGCAGACCGGGGTAAAGCGCTCGAATTCCTTTGGATAACGTTTGTAGTACTCCGGACCGTGACTGCCCATCTGGTGCAGTACCAACACCGTGTCTTTATCCAGGGTATCGATGAAATGTTGCAGGCCTTGCAGGAGGATTTCATCGCGGCATTCACTGTTGGCGCACAACACCGGATCTTTCAGGTTGCTGAGGTCGTCGAGGGTGACCCGATCGCAGGTCCCCTTGCAGCCAGACTGGTTGTCACGCCAGATCACGTCGAGACCGGCACGCTTGAGCACATCCAGCAGGCCTTCTTCGTTCCTGGCCTTGCTCGCGTTGTAATCCTTGCGCCCCATGTTGGAGAACATGCAGGGCACCGACACCGCTGTTTCAGTGCCGCAGGATTTCACGTCGGTAAAGGCGATGAGCCCGGTTTCCTTATCCAGTTTCGGCGTGGTATCGCGGTTGTAGCCGAGAATACCGAAGTTCTCTGCCCGGGCACTCTCCCCCACCACCAGGACCGTCAGCGACTTGCGACCATGGGTTTGCCAGGCAGAATCGCGCCGGGCATCTTCACCGACTTTGACAAAGGGCTGGCGTGCCGAGGCGACCTGCTCGCGCAAGTAACCGGCGGAGGCACCAATATAGTTGCTCGGAACCACCATCAGGCGCAGTTCGTGGTGATTGCGAAACAATGAAGACAGGCCTTGATAGTTAACCAGTGCAACACCGCCAATGAGCGCCGCCGAGGCAACAGTCACCAGTGCCTTGCTTAATAACTCCCGATGCCAGCGGCGGTAATTAACCGGCGTTTTCCACAACAACCAGGACGGCAGCACACCAAGAAAAACAATATAAGCCAGCAACTTCAAAGACAATAAGTCGCGCACTTCCGTGGCATTGGTTTGAGCGAAGTTGCGCAACATGCCCACGTCGATCAGGACACCGTATTGACCCATGAAATAAGCGACGCCGGCACTGATCATGAACAGCAGGGTAAGCAGGGCTTTGAGCACCGGCCGGAAAGCCAGCAAGGTCAGGACAATGTTGAAGGCCGCGAGAATCATCGCCCCGAACGCCACGCGCAGGACGATGCCTTTACCGTCAGCCGCGGTGATATCGAAAAGGTGCTGCCACAGCACAAAATTGCAGGCAGTCAATAAAAAGGCACTGGCAATCAGTGTCACCCACTCCGGGCGCACGGCTTTAATCTTCAACATGATTTTCGGCTGTTCCTGAAAAGAAGCGCCGTCAACAAATGTGAAAATTTCATTTATCGCGGCGACACTAACTGTAGGTAGCCGACCATCAATTTTTCGTGAAAAAGAAGCCAACGATTAGTTGCCTCTACTACACTCGATGAAACTTTCCGCTTATTTGAGAATGGTTCAGTTCCGGTTCAGCAAGAGCCAAGGTCCGAACATCTGAAGAGGTCTCATCGCAGCAGTATTTAATTTCCCGATACGGCCCGGGATTTTCTGATTTGCCGCCTGCGAACCACTCGCGCCTAATCGGCCCCTGATTCATCAAGGTCCGATCATGGAAAATATTCGCGCTACCTCCCGCCCTGCCCTGTGGTTGATGTTCAGCATTGTTTTGGTCGCCCTGAATCTGCGGCCCTCCATGGCTGCAGTCGGTCCTTTGCTGTCGGCGATTCGCGGCGACATCCCGCTCAGTTTCAGTCTCGCCTCGCTGCTGACCCTGCTGCCGGTCATGACCATGGGGCTGGCGATGCTCTTTGGACTGGCGATCAGCCAACGCCTTGGCGAGCGCCGCACGGTGGTGCTGTCGCTGCTGGTCATCGGCCTGGCCACTGCATCGCGATTGTTCCTCGATTCGGCGCTGGAACTGATCCTCAGTGCCGTATTGGCCGGCATCGGCATCGCACTGATCCAGGCGCTGATGCCGACGCTGATCAAATCCCGATTCAGCGACAACGTGGCCTTGTGCATGGGGCTCTATGTCACCTCGATCATGGGTGGTGCCGCCATTGCCGCCTCTTTCTCCCCCCTGGTGATGCTCCACACAGGCAGTTGGCGCATGGGCCTGGCCATCTGGGCGGTGCTGGCCGTGCTCGCGCTGCTGTTCTGGTGCAATCAACGCGTGGGGGCACCGACGCCGGGTTCAACCAGCCACCGCTCCTTCTTCAGCCATCCTCGCGCCTGGTTGCTCGCGGCGTTTTTCGGCCTGGGCACGGCGTCCTACACCTGCGTGCTGGCCTGGTTGGCGCCGTACTACGTGGAAAAGGGCTGGAGCGAACAGGATGCCGGATTGTTGCTTGGCTTCCTGACCGCCATGGAGGTGTTGTCCGGCCTGCTGGTTCCGGCCATCGCCAACCAGAGCCGTGATCGACGCCCGGTGCTGGTGGTGTTGCTGGCGCTGATCATGGTCGGTTTTTGCGGGTTGATTCTCAGCCCGGGAAACCTCGGCCTCCTGTGGCCGTGCCTGTTGGGGCTGGGAATCGGCGGGCTGTTCCCGATGAGCCTGATCGTGTCGCTGGATCACCTGGACGAGCCTCGGCAAGCGGGTGGCCTTACGGCCTTCGTGCAAGGCATCGGCTATCTGATCGCAGGTCTCTCGCCGCTGGTGGCCGGGATGATCCGTGACCGGCTCGGCAGTTTCGAATGGGCCTGGTGGTCACTCACCGGGGTCATGGCGCTGATGATCCTGATGGCCTTGCGCTTCGATCCACGGCATTACGCCAGGCACATGCACTGACTCCGAATGCTTGCAGTACATTCTCCTGTTGCCTTCATTGCGCTAGGATCATTCGCTCAAGTTTGCACATGAGCCAGAAAGGATGCTGAACAGCAACGTGCTACGAAAGCTCGACATGCAGGACTTGATGGTGTTCGTCGCCGTGTTTGAGCAAAACAGCGTCTCCGGCGTTTCCGAGACGCTGTGCGTCAGCCAGTCCACCGTGAGCTACTGCCTGAAAAAACTGCGCGCAGTGTTTGACGACGAATTGTTCATCAATACCCGCACCGGGATGCGCCCCACCTACAAGGCCGACGGCATGTACCCCCACGTGCTGAAGATCCTCGACAGCATCAACCTGTGCCACGCCAGTGCCTCAAAGTTCGACCCCACCCAACAACCAACGGTTTTCAACCTCTGCGCTCCGGAATACTTCGAGCAACTGGTGCTGCCGCGCCTGTTGAAGCGCTTCGCGTGCGCCGAGCTTGCGGTGGTGGTCAATGTGCATAAGCTCGAGACCGACATCCCGGCCCAGGCACTGCGTGATGGCAGCCTGGATCTGGCGATAGGTTTCGGTCCGGACTTTCATCGAAGCCACGCCGACTTCAAGGTGCGCACACTGCTGGAAGACGATTTCGTCTGCGTCTTCGACAAAGGCGCCACCCCGTCGCAACCACGCCTGAGCCTGCAAACCTTCATCGAGCGCCGTCATGTGTTCCCGACGCCCTGGACCTCCACCAGCAACATGGTCGACGGCTGGTTGGCGCAACAAACCCGCCAACGCCAGATCGTCGCACGGGCCAACAGCTACGGCGCAGCCCTGAAGATGATCAGCGGCACCGACTTCATCCTCACCCTGCCCCGGCGCATCCAGCAATTGCTGGCCGATGACACCGTCTTCGAGCGCCGTGAAGCGCCCAATGGCCTGCCGGGTTTCACCCTCGACATGCAGTGGAGCCAGGGCGCCGATCAGGACAGCGCGAACATCTGGTTACGTGAGCAAGTGATCGCGGCCTGCGCCGAACTGGATAAAGCTCCGACGTACCCAGCAACGGCTGATTACCGTGGCGTCCCCTCTAAGCGGCGACACAGATAGGCTTGGGTTTGATACGGAAACTCAATGACTTCACGCCCACGAAGGGACGGATGAGTTTCGATCAGCCTCTGCAACTGTTCAGAAACTTTCGCCTTTTCGGCAGGAGGTAGTGCAGCAATAAAACTCACTGACAGAAAGCGGTCCATGATGACTTCCTTGGCGCTACCCGTATGGGTGTAGGGGAAGCAGGTAAATTCGGGTTCAGAAAAGTAGCGCCCCGTGAATGGCAACTTCCAATTCCCGGTATGAAAGCGTGGGGTATCGCCTTCGTACGGCGTAATGATGTCAGTGATGGCTGCAACCCAGTCCACCGACTCATCGCGCACGTTCCAGATCAATCCCAGCCGACCGTTTGGTCTAAGCACTCGGTGAATCTCGGCAAGGGACGTTTCATGTGCAAACCAGTGGAAGGCCTGAGCGCATATCAGTGCTTGCGCTGCTCCGGAGTTGAGCGGCATAGATTCCGCCGTTCCCTCCAGAATCGTGATGTGCGGTAGATTCCTGGCAAACTCGGATCGCATAGCTTCTATGGGCTCAACCGCTACAACATTGATCTCCATTGAGCTCAGTAATTGAGTAAATTTACCGGTGCCGGCTCCTAAATCAACAACCGTCGATCCCGGATGAATTTCAAGCGCTTCTCTAAGCCAGGCATCCAGTTCGCCTGGATAGCCAGGGCGACCCTTGGCATAGGTTCCAGCTTGCGCTGAGTAGCCTAACTGAGCAACTTTCTGAATACCTGCCATGAGTCCTGCCCCGCTTTTCGTTAAGAGACACCCGGTCAATCTAGCCAGTGACGCGATACAGCTCAGGGACCAACAGATGTCTTCGAATAAGATTCCCGATCGATGTCGAGAATCTCCACGCACAACTGCACCTCCACCCCCGTCGGCCATTCGCACAGATCCTTGACCACGGCCAGCAGGCTGTCGGACAGCTGCTTCTTGATCTCGGCGGAGCGACCGCTCAGCACGGCCAGTTTCACATGCACAAACGCCCGCTCGGCCAATGCCGTGCCGACCTTGAACGTCTGGAGCTTCACCGCGCGACTCTTGATGTCGAATTCGGCACCGAATTGACCGGAGCCCACCAGCACATTGTTCATACGCATCAACGCCACGTCAGCGTTCAGATCAGGCAGGTTGGCGGTGTATTCCAGGTGCAGGTGAGGCATGGCGTAACTCCTGTAGGTTGGTGGAAACGTTCATACGTATAACATGGCGCTGTGTTGCTCACTGGGGCAGCGACAACAGATTTCGCTCGCCCATGAACGCTTCGAGTCGTGAGCGCAACCAGCGCTCGGCAGGGTCGCTGTCGACATGGCTGAGCCAGACCATGGACAACTCGAGGGTCGGCGTACTGAACGGAAACGGTTCCATGAACACCTGACCGGACGCCGCCATGGCCTCTGCCGTGTAATCCGGCAGGCTGGCAATCAGGTCGGTCCCGGCGAGCAAGGCTGGCAACGAACTGTATTGCGGCACCGAGAGCACCACCTGGCGCGTGCGGCCGATTGCTGACAGCCACTCGTCAGCGAAACCACTGACGTTGGCGATATGCGACACCAACACATGGGGGCGCGAGCAGTACTCATCGAGCGTCAGCGGTGTATCGCTGGCATCGGCGCGTAAAACGCTGGGACGGATGTGCCGCAACAACTTGCGCTTGGCGTTGGCTGGCAGGCCGCGGGTCTGGGTGACGCCAACCGTGATGTCGCCAGACGCCAGCAAGTCGGGAATGCGCCAGTAGTCGACATTCTGCACCACGAACACCACCTTCGGCGCTTCCTGGCGCAACGCCCGCAGCAACGGCGGCAACAGGCCGAACTCGACATCGTCCGACATCCCGATGCGAAAGGTCATGGTGCTGCTGCTCGGGTCGAAATCATGGGTCAGGCTCAACGCCACCGACAACGAATCCAGCGCCGGCGACAGATGCCGAAAGATCTCTTCAGCCCGCGCCGTCGGCTCCATGCGATGCCCGACGCGGATGAACAACGGGTCGTTGAACATGGTACGCAAGCGATTGAGCGCCGAACTGATGGTCGGCTGACCAAGAAACAGCTTCTTCGCCACCTTGGTGACATTGCGTTCGAGCATCAGCGTTTCAAACACCACCATCAGGTTGATGTCGGCCTTGCGTAGTTCGTTGCGATTCATCCATTGACCCCGCGCTGTAAAACTATCGACAGTTTAGGGAGATGTAACAATCGGCGTCTATGCGACTGAACGAATGCCTCAAGTGATTTGTGTTTAATGCCAACAGGCTCACGCGACGGGTCCTACAGCCCCTTCCTGATTTCGTCGCACCCCTGGCGGTACAGCCTCGCGCCCCTAAGCTCAGGGGGCTTCGGGCAAAACCGGCCCGTACCTATAACCTTCGAACACAACAGGAGAGTTTCAATGGCTAGAGACAAAGCGAAAGACGACAAGCACTTCAACTGCACCCAAGCGCATGAAGCCGACTACGTCGCCGGGCTTTATCCTCACGCCAGGGACGAAGTGAAAAACTTCCTGGCATCGGCCTGCCAGGACAAATCCCTGCACAACTCAACCCACAAGGACGTCTACGACTTGATCAAGAGAAAACTGGGCCACTCGCAGCCGTAAGACTGCCCGGGCAACAGGAAGCTGCTCTTGACGAGCAGCTTCACCGACTTGCTCGATCAATTCAGCTTTTAACGCAATGCTCCATACCGTGACCGCCGCCACTGTATTCAGGACCATAATAATACTTGGTGAACGACACTTTCCCCTCCGGCGTTGAAACAACCTGTGCAACACCGACTCCATAATCCTTCAATGACGGATCGGTATGCGCAAAATAAATGGCCAGCGAGTCGGACGTGCCGGCAGCGAATCCGTCATACCTGGACTTGTCCTCCAGCGTCAGTACAAAGTTATAAGCGCCATACTTCCCGGTACTCTGTTCGGCATTGAGCGTCATGTCGACCACCCCTTTAAATCCCCCAATATGGCTGTCCTTGCCAATACATTCATAGCGCCCACTATAGTCGGTACCGGTAAAGGCCGCAGGGGCCTGGGCAGCCCACGCGGGAACGGAAACAACCAGGATGGCAGCGGCAATGCTCCTGAGCATATTTGACCTCTTTGTAATTGTAGGAAATCATTAGGTATTGCGTAGGAATATTCTGCAGCTTTGTGCGCAATAATCTCCTCATCGCCCACTACCATCAATTATAAATCCTGCTCTCAAAGTTTACTGGAGACATTTGAAACAGGGTCTTTCGCAAAAACAATTAACATCAACTTCCCCGCCCTGCGAACATAGAAGCCAAACATCGCGATACAGTCCAACGGGTGATAAACAAACACAGTTATTCCACAATCCGCTACGTCATCCCACGCGGATGACGGGAACACACACACCTATTTCAATTATCGCAAGGAAGCAATTCATGACCATGGATTTGAAACAACACCTGGACACTGCCAATCAGTACATCGGCCGGCAATACACCGAGGAGCTACGCGAAGAACTCGCCAACAAGACCGGCCTGGCAGTACGACCGCGGGGCAACGGGTTCATCATGACCAAGGACTACAACCCTGCACGGATCAACCTGCTGGTCGAGAACGAAATCATCACCCATGCCACCATGGGTAACTGATTCGCCCTGCGCACCCCGTGCGAATAAAAACCTGACAGTTTTTTGCGCAAACAAAAAAGCCCCGTAACTTTTCAGCTACGGGGCTTTTTCCATGTAATGGCGGAGAGATAGGGATTCGAACCCTAGGTACCGGTGAAGGTACAACGGATTTCGAATCCGTCCCATTCGGCCACTCTGGCATCTCTCCAACGGCGCGCATCATAACAACACTTTTGCCGAAAGCAAACCCTCTTTCGAAAATTTTTTCTGTGCTATCAGATGCTTGCGTCGATTAAAGCGGTACACCCAGACGATTGGCGACTTCTTCGTAGGCTTCGATGACGTCACCGAGGCCCTGGCGGAAGCGGTCCTTGTCCATTTTCTTCTTGGTGGCCTTGTCCCACAGGCGGCAGCCGTCCGGGCTGAATTCGTCGCCCAGGACGATGGAGCCGTCGTGGAACACGCCGAATTCCAGTTTGAAGTCGACCAGCAGCAGGCCGGCGTCGTCGAACAGTTTGCTCAGGACTTCGTTGACCTTGAGCGACAGTTCCTTCATGCGCGCCAGTTGCTCGGCAGTGCCCCAACCGAAGGCCACGACGTGGGATTCGTTGATGAACGGGTCGCCCTTGGCGTCGTCCTTCAGGAACAGTTCGAAGGTGTAAGGGTTGAGCTTCATGCCTTCTTCAACGCCCAGGCGCTTGACCAGGCTGCCGGCGGCGTAGTTACGCACGACGCACTCGACCGGGATCATGTCGAGCTTCTTCACCAGGCATTCGTTGTCGCCCAGCAGTTTGTCGAATTGGGTCGGTACGCCGGCTTCTTCGAGTTTCTGCATGATGAAGGCGTTGAACTTGTTGTTCACCATGCCTTTGCGGTCGAGCTGTTCGATGCGCTTGCCGTCGAACGCCGAAGTGTCGTTGCGAAACAGCAGGATCAAGCGGTTGGCGTCGTCGGTCTTGTAAACCGATTTGGCTTTGCCGCGGTAGAGTTCTTCACGTTTTTCCATGATGGGCTCCGCTTGCTAAGTAGGTGGGCTAGGCGATGTGTCGCCAGTCGAGCCCTGAATCTTGATCGGCCAGTTGCAGCCAGTCCGGGTCGCACCCGAGGGTGTCGACAAAACATTGCCGGGCCAGCCGCGGCAGGTTGTTCTTGCTGCTCAGATGGGCCAGGACCAGGTGTTGCAGGTCTTTCCAGCCCAACTCGGACACCAGGAATGCCGCCTGATGGTTGTTCAAATGTCCCAGCTCACCGCCCACCCGCTGCTTGAGAAAGTAGGGGTAATGACCGCGAGCCAGCATGTCCCGGCAATGGTTGGCCTCGATCATCAATGCATCGAGGTCGCGATAGCCTTCCAGCACCTTGTCGCAATACGAGCCCAGGTCGGTCAACAGGCCGAAGCGCCGCTCACCGTCACTGAACACGTATTGCGTCGGCTCCTGCGCATCGTGGGCCACGGCAATGACACCAATGCTCAGGTTGCCGATCTGCAGTTGTTCGCCACCGGCCAGGAAGCCCGCGGGTTCGACCGGTTTGCGCATCCCGCGCAGGGTGCCGCGACTGAGGTAGACAGGCAGATTGTAGCGCCGAGACAGCAAACCCACGCCATGCACGTGGTCGGCATGTTCGTGGGTCACGAGTATCGCGCTCAGCTGCGCAGGGTTCACACCCAGGCGCAGCAAGCGTTTTTCGGTTTCCCGCAGGGAGAAACCACAATCCACCAGCACGTACGTATCAGCGCTGGCTATCAGCGTGCCATTCCCTTGGCTACCGCTGCCGAGAACGGCAAAACGCATGTGATCAGCCCAGATTGTCCTGAATCACGCTCAACACTTTGCGCGCCACGTCAGCCGGCGCCACGGTGTTGATGTTTTTCTCGACGGTGACCTGGACGCTTTCGCCGACCTTGCTCAGGCGAACCTGATAACGCTCGGCACGGGACTCGACTTCTTCCTTGCTCGGCGCACTGCCGAACAGGCTGCTGAAGAACCCGGGCTTGTCGTCTTTTTTCTCGGCTTTTTCAGCGAGGTTGATGTAGTACAGGCCCAGGCTGCGGTTGATGTCTTCAACACGCCATTCGCCCTGCTCCAGCGCACGGCCGACGCTCGACCAGGCACGATCCAGGTCGGTGCCGACGTTCAGCACCGGGTTGCCGCTGCCGTCTTCGCTCAGGCTGATGCGGCTTGGCGCGTCGAAATCGCGAGAAGCCAGCATGGAGACCGAACCGCCCTTCTCGGAGATGCGGCTCATGCTCGCCAGCATGTCGTCGACCAGTGCCGCGTCCAGGCCAGTGTTGACCGAACGGTTGGTGAAAGCGACGTCGGCCGTGCTGCCGGCAGGACGCTCGGCGGTGACCACGTAGATCTCACTGGTATTGCGCTGCACACCCGGCTCGATACGTACCCGGGCACGGATTTCGCTGTCAGAGGCGACGCCGGCTGCGCTCAGGCGCTTGGCCATGGCTGCGGACAGTTCGTCGGAACGCTGCCAGGTGGTGGTGAATTCGCCAGTCTGAGGGCGCTGTTCGTCCAGGCGGAAACCGTTGTCCTGGAAGAACTGTACGGCCACGGGCCAGGCTTCCGCAGGCGGGTTCTGCGCCAGGATCGAACGCGTATCGCCGCTCTTCTGCAGCGAGTAGGCACTGGCGTCGGCGGCAGCGGTCAATGGCTGCGGACGAGGCACGATGTATTCGCCCTTGGCGGTGTCATCGGCGACGTTGCGCGGAATCGGCAACAGCGGATCCAGACGCTTGGCGGTGGTGATATCCGGTGGCAGTTGCATCGGTGCGGTCTGTTGCGCTTCCAGGTAGTCGCTACCACGGTCACGGAAATAACCATCCGGGCCCCACAGCCATCCACAGCCACTGGTGCTGGAGATGATCAAGGCAAGCGCGGAAAGTCCGGCCATTCGCTTCATGCGTTGTACTTCCTCAATTAAACCAGGACGCCGGACTGGCGCATGGCCTGCCGCAGCGGTTCGTGACATTCGGCGCTGAGCCAGGTGAGCGGCAGACGGATTCCGTCCGGCATCAGGCCCATCTCATGCAGCGCCCATTTCACGGGAATTGGATTGGACTCGATAAACAGGGTTTTATTGAGTGGCATCAGTTTTTGGTGAATGGCGCGCGCCTTCTCGGCTTCGCCGTTCAGCGCGGCAATGCACAGGTCGGCCATGTCACGCGGGGCGACGTTGGCGGTCACCGAAATATTGCCCTTGCCGCCCAGCAGGATCAGCTCGACCGCGGTGGCATCGTCACCGGAAATGACCAGGAAGTTGCTGTCGACGCCGTCGATGATGGCCTTGGCGCGCTGCAGGTCGCCCGTGGCTTCCTTGATCCCGATGATGTTCTTGACGCTCGACAGGCGGATCACGGTCTCGGCCAGCATGTCGCAGGCGGTGCGGCCTGGCACGTTGTAGAGGATCTGCGGGATATCGACGGCTTCGGCGATCGCCTTGAAGTGCTGGTACAGGCCTTCCTGGGTCGGCTTGTTGTAGTACGGTGTGACCAGCAGGCAAGCGTCGGCGCCGGCGGTCTTCGCATTGGTGGTCAGCTCGATCGCCTCGCGAGTCGAGTTGGCGCCGGTACCGGCGATGACCGGAATGCGACCGTTGACCTGCTTGACTACGCGACGGATCACTTCGATGTGTTCGCTCACATCAAGGGTGGCCGATTCACCTGTAGTGCCGACCGCCACGATGGCGTGGGTGCCGTTTTGCAGGTGAAAGTCCACCAGTTTGCTCAGGCTGTCCCAGTCGAGACGACCTTGTGCATCCATGGGTGTGACCAGTGCCACCATACTGCCCGCAATCATGCAACCGCTCCTGCCGGAAAAAGAGAGCCGTAATGGTACTGGCGCCAAGATGCTTGTACAAGCGAAGTACTGCGCTGCCGCCATTCCCCTTGGCGCCGCTTTTCGCTACCCTTCAGACTTTGATCGATACTGCTAAGCTCGTATTTCGGGTTTGCGCCTCCACTTTCGACATCCCAAGCCCCCGATCCAGGGTTGCCACCCCCGCTCCTGCTACTCTGGAGCCACGTTGCGACCTTGTGCCCGAAGCTTTGGGAGTTCGCATGCGCAGGCTCGCTCCCGGCAAAACCAGCCGATAGAAGTACCGACCGCTCATCGCTTTAGGAATGCTGCATGTCCACCCCCACAGTTCGCGAACAATTCCTTGTCATCAGTGCCCTCGGCGCCAACCCCATGGAGCTGACTAACGTCCTGTGCCGCGCCAGCCATGAAAATCGCTGCGCCGTGGTCACCTCCCGCCTGACGCGTCATGGCGAGTGCAGTGCGCTGGTCCTCGAAATCTCCGGCAGCTGGGACGCCCTGGCTCGCCTGGAGGGCAGCCTGCCGACCCTGGCAAAACGCCACGCCTTCACCGTCAACGTGGTGCGCAGCGCCGCCCTGGAGAACCGTCCCCAGGCCCTGCCCTACGTGGCCTATGTCAGCTCGGCCTACCGCTCGGACATCATCAACGAGCTGTGCCAGTTCTTCATGGACCACAACGTCGAACTGGAAAACCTGACCTGTGACACCTACCAGGCCCCGCAGACCGGCGGCACCATGCTCAATGCCACGTTTACCGTGACCTTGCCGGCCGGTGTGCAGATCAGTTGGTTGCGCGACCAGTTCCTGGACTTCGCCGACGCGCTGAACCTCGACGCCCTGATCGAACCGTGGCGTCCACAGAACCCAATGTAAGGAAGCATTCATGGCCGTTGCACTCGACCAACCGGTTGCCGACTTCGAAGCACCCGCCACCAGCGGGCAAACCGTGCGCCTCGCCGACCTCAAGGGCAAGCAGGTAGTCATCTACTTCTACCCCAAGGACAGCACACCGGGCTGCACCACCCAGGGCCAGGGTTTTCGCGACCAGCTGGACGCTTTCAAGGCGGCCAACACCGAAGTGTTCGGCGTGTCCCGCGACAGCCTCAAGTCTCACGAGAACTTCAAGGCCAAGCAGGCCTTCACCTTCGAGCTGATCAGCGACAAGGAAGAAGCGCTCTGCCAGCTGTTTGATGTGATCAAGCTGAAAAAGCTCTATGGCAAGGAATACATGGGCGTGGATCGCAGCACGTTCCTCATCGACAAGGACGGTGTGTTGCGTCAGCAATGGCGCGGCGTGAAGGTGCCGGGGCATGTGGATGCGGTTCTGGCGGCCGCCCAGACCCTTAACCAAGCCTGATTAATTGGGTGTCTGTTCTGACGCCTTCGCTGGCAAGCCAGCTCCTACAAGGTACGCGCGACCATTGTAGGAGCTGGCTTGCCAGCGAAGAGGCCCTCAGAGCCAGCATTCAAAGCAGCGGCGCCACCACCGGCTCTTTACGCGGCCAGGCATCCAGCACGGCCTTGAACAGCGTCGCCAGGGGAATCGCAAAGAACACTCCCCAGAAGCCCCACAACCCGCCAAACAACAACACCGCGCAGATGATCGCCACCGGATGCAGGTTCACCGCTTCCGAGAACAACAGTGGTACCAGCACGTTGCCGTCCAGGGTCTGGATGATCCCGTAGACCGCCATCAGATAGATGAACTGATCGCTCCAGCCCCACTGGAACAGCGCAATCAGGAACACCGGCACGGTCACCACCACCGCCCCGACGTAGGGCACGACCACCGAGATGCCCACCAGCAAGGCCAGCAGCGCCGCATAATTGAGTTCCAGGACGACAAAGGCGATGTAGGTCACCCCGCCGCAAATGAAAATCTCGATGACCTTGCCACGAATGTAGTTGGCGATCTGCCGGTTCATTTCATGGGCGACACGGGTGATCAGCGCCCGCTCACGGGGTAGGTAGCCGCGCACCCACTCGCCGATCATTTGCCGGTCCTTGAGAAAGAAGAACACCAGGATCGGCACCAGTACCAGGTAGATCATGATATTGACCAGCAGCGGCAGGCTCGACAGCGAAAACGTCAGCGCCCATTGACCGAACTTGCCGATCTCGCCCCGCGCCACTTCAATGGCCTGCAGCACCTGCTCGTCGGACACCAGGTGCGGATAACGCTCCGGCAACAGCAGCAACAGGGTCTGCCACTTGGCGAGCATGCCGGGCAATTCGTTGAACAGGGTGATCAGCTGATGCCAGAGCAACGGCACCACGACCACCATGAACACCAGCAGCAGCCCCATGAACAGCGCGAAGACCAGCCCCACTGCGACGCCACCCGGCACCCGCAGGCGCTCCAGGCTCACCACCAGACCCTGCATCAGGTAGGCCAGCACCATCCCGGCCAACACCGGCGCCAGCATGCCGCCCAGGGTCAACACCGCGGTGAACGCCAGGAACAACAGGACCGCCAGTACCACGGCTTCTTCGTCGGAGAAGTAGCGCTGAATCCAGTCGCGCAACACTTTGAACATCAATAATCCTTAGTAACGAACGCAGCTGGTTTCAGGCTTTTTTCAACCAGTAACGGTAAATGCCCGCTTCATCTTCTTCACGCAGCAGCGTATGACCGGCCAATCGGGCAAAGGTGCGGAAATCACGCTGCGAGCCTGCATCGGTGGCGATGACCTTGAGCACCGTACCACTGGACATCTTATTGAGTTCCATCTTGGCCTTGAGCAACGGCAAGGGGCAATTGAGGCCACTGGCGTCCAGTTCAACGTCATGGGCTACAGCGTCGATCATTGCATCACTCCGGGTCAGGTGGCTGAGTTGCCTAGAATATCTGGTCGCAGGGCTGGTGTCCGGCTACAGTAAGCTCTTTGTCGACTAAGGCTTTGTGCATGACTTTTTTGCGCCCTACCCTGCTGACGCTCGCTTGCCTGCTTGCCTCACCGGGCTTCGCCGACGACCTGCCGTCACTCGGCGACGCCAGTTCTGCCATTGTCTCGCCGCAACAGGAGTATCAGTTGGGTCGCGCCTGGCTTGCCCTGTTGCGCAGCCAGGTAGCTCAGCTCAATGACCCGCAGCTCAAGGACTACGTCGAGTCCAGCGTCTACCGCCTGGTGGAGACCAGCCAGGTCAATGACCGGCGCCTGGAATTCATCCTGATCAACAGCCCGCAGCTCAACGCGTTCGCGGCGCCCGGCGGGATTGTCGGGGTCAACGGCGGCCTGTTCCTCAATGCGCAGACCGAAGGCGAGTATGCCTCGGTACTGGCCCACGAACTGGCTCACTTGTCGCAGCGCCACTTTGCCCGTGGCGTCGAGGCCCAGCAGCGCATGCAGGTACCGATGATGGCCGCGCTGCTGGCCGGTATCGTGATTGCCGCGGCAGGTGCCGGCGATGCCGGTATTGCGGCGATTGCAGGGACACAGGCGGCAGCCATCCAGGAACAACGGCGATTCTCGCGCCAGAACGAACAGGAAGCCGATCGCATCGGTATCCTCAATCTGGAAAAGGCAGGCTACGACCCCCGCTCCATGCCTACCATGTTCGAACGCCTGGGGCGTCAGTACCGCTTCGATGCCAAGCCGCCGGAATTCCTGCTGACTCACCCGGTGACCGAATCGCGTATCGCCGACACCCGCAACCGCGCCGAGCAGGCCCGGCAGGGCGGCATCGAAGACACCCTGCGTTATCAGTTGATTCGTGCCCGGGTCCAGCTGATCTATGAAGAAACCCCAGGCCTGGGCGCCAAGCGCTTCCGCGCCCTGCTGGATGAAAACCCGAAAAGCGATGTGGCGCGCTATGGTCTGGCGATCGCCCAGATCAAGGGCGGACAGCTGAACGAAGCACGGGAAAACCTCAAGCAGTTGCTGGCCAAGGCGCCGAACGAGATCATCTACAACCTCGCCCAGGTCGACTTGGACATCACCAACAATCGCCTGCCGGATGCACAGTCCAGGGTTGACCGCCTGCTGACGCAATACCCCGGCAACTATCCACTGAACCAGGTTCGCGTCGACCTGCTGCTGAAACAGAACCGCGCCGCCGATGCCGAAAAGGCCCTCGAAGGCCTGCTCAAATCGCGCCCGGACGATCCGGACGTGTGGTATCAGGTGGCCGAAACCCGCGGCCTGTCGGGCAACATCATCGGCCTGCACCAGGCGCGCGCCGAGTATTTCGCACTGGTGGGGGACTATCGCCAGGCCATCCAGCAACTGGATTTTGCCAAGCGCAAGGCCGGTAGCAATTTCCCGCTGTCGTCGCGAATCGATGCCCGCCAGCGCGAGCTGATGGAGCAGGAACGCATGATCAAGGACATGATGGGCTGACGTTTTCAGCGACAAAAAAAACCGCCTCATTCGAGGCGGTTTTTTTATTCAACCAACAGGCGGGTTATTCAGCCAGCTTGAAGGTGATGAAGCTCGCGCGGTTCTGGCGCAGTACACGCATCGATACCGAGCGATTCTTCGGCAAGGCCTTGGCAATGTCCGTGAACTCCTTGGCCGAACCGATCGCCTGATTGTTCAGGTGAGTGATGATATCGCCCGGCTGCAGGCCGATCATCGACGCAGGACCGTCCTGAACTTCCTTGATCAGCACGCCACCCTTGAGGTCGTAGGTTTTCTTCTGTTCGTCCGTCAGTTCGACTACCGAGACGCCAAGGCGGTTGCTGCTGCGCTCGATGCTCGACTGCGGCAGGTCATCAAGCTCCTTGCCTTCTTCCGGGATAGCGCCAACCGTCAGCTCGACGTTCTTGCGCTTGCCTTCGCGGATCACTTCCAGATTGGCCTTGGAGCCGGCCTTCAATGCGCCCACCAGGTGTGGCAGATCGGCGGACATGATGATCGGCTGACCGTTCATGGTCAGGATCACGTCGCCTACCAGCAGCCCGCCCTTGGCAGCCGGGCCGTCATCCTGGATCTGCGCGACCAGCGCACCGGCTGGTTTTTCCAGGCCGAACGATTCGGCCAGGTCCTTGTTCACTTCCTGGATCACTACGCCCAGCCAGCCACGGCTGACCTTGCCACCGCTTTTGAGCTGATTGGAAACGTCCATGGCCACGTCGATAGGGATCGCGAACGATACGCCCATGAAACCACCGGAACGGGTGTAGATCTGCGAGTTGATACCGACTACCTCACCGTTGAGGTTGAACAGCGGCCCACCCGAGTTACCCGGGTTGATCGGCACGTCGGTCTGGATGAACGGCACGTAGTTTTCATTCGGCAGGCTGCGACCGACGGCACTGACGATGCCCTGGGTCACGGTATGGTCAAAACCGAACGGCGAGCCGATGGCCACGACCCATTGCCCGGCTTTCAGATCCTGGGATTTGCCCAGCTTCAGGACCGGAAGATCCTTGCCTTCGATTTTCAGCAGCGCCACGTCGGAGCGCGGATCGGTGCCGATCAGCTTGGCCTTCATTTCACTGCGGTCGGACAGACGCACGAGGATTTCGTCGGCATCGGCGATCACATGATTGTTGGTCAGGATGTAGCCGTCAGGCGAAATGATGAAACCCGAACCCAGGGATTGCGCCTCGCGCTGGCGGTCGCCACGGGGGGATCGAGGTTGCTGTGGCGGCATGCCACGTTCGAAAAACTCGCGCAGCATCGGCGGCAAGCCTTCGAGGTCAGGCATCTGCTGGTTGACTCTGCGGTCAGGCAATTTTTGCGTGGTACTGATGTTTACCACCGCAGGCGATGCCTGTTCGACCAGTTGCGTGAAATCAGGCAATTCGACCGCCTGGACAGCGGCCGCCTGACCGAGCACCAGCACGGTGGCAAAAATGGAGAGGTAAGACTTCAAGCGTGGTATCGACATACGGCTCCCGTTACGACGAGCATGGTTAAGCGATATGGAGCAAGGAACACCGGGAAAGATACGCCGGTATTTTTGTTCCGGGAACAACAAACAAGGCCAGAGCCGAGGGGCTCTGACCTATAAAAAATATTGGGGGGATTTGCAAATTGAAATGCTCACTAAACATTTCGACTTCAAGTCACTGCTGGGTTGCAGTAGCGTCGGTGCGCATGGACAAGGCGATCCGTTCAGCGGTGCCGATCGGGATCTCACCCACCACAGTCACCATCATCTCGCCTTGCGGCGTGCTCAAGCGCCGGGAGACGGCGGCGGTTGGGCCCAGTTGCGTACGGGTGTCGGTGGTACCTGCACCGCTCAAGGGCTCGAGGAACACTGAAAAACGCGCCAGACCATCGTCATACAGCAGGCTGTTGACCTGGGCCTTGGTCTCTGGATCCTTGCGGGTCGTACTGCTGGTCAGCTCGAAACCCGGTGGCAACCAGTCCGAATGCCAGACCCGGGCGTCCTTGACCGCCGAAGCCTTGTCGCTGTCGAGCTTGACCGCCTTGCAGTCAGCGCCCGGTTGCAGGTCATTGTCGGTGGGAACCGTGGCGGGATCGAGTCGAGTGAACTGGAAGCGCTCGAGCAGACGGCCCTTGTCATCGATCAGCAATGACTTCAGGGGCAGGCCGGTTTCCTGATCAAGATGCAGTTCAAAACCGTAACGATGCTGGTCACGGGGTGTCAGGGAAACAATCACTGCCGGGCGACCGGCCACGCGCGACTTGCCGATGACAGCAAGGTCATACCAATTCTTGAGCTTTTGTGGATCGAGTGCACGAGCGGTGGAGTTGGAGGTATCCCCCAGCCCTGCCATCAGGTTGCCGCTGACGCATTGAGTATGCCCATCAATGCGTACAACCTCCTGAGCGGAGCCGTCGAGCTGGATCAAACGCTCGCGGACCTTGCCATCCTGGACGCGGTGCCAGATGTTGTGGGTAGAGAAACTACCGTTACGCTCGTAGACAAAAGTACCTTGGAAGCTTTGCTTCTGCTCGGCCTGGCCCAGACGGGTCAACCAGTCTTGAGCCTGATCGGCGTGGGCTGGAACAACGAACCAGCCACTGAGCAAAAGTGTAAGTAGAGGTATGGCGCGCATGATCCTCCTTAACGGTTTTCCAGGCTTGCTGCACGCGCGTAAGGCAGAGCGCTCTCGGTACCTTTCAGTGCAGCCTGTTGAGCATGTTGGCGCAAGTAGCCTGGCAAACGTTGATCGTTCCAGCCTGGCTGACCTTGCAACACACCATTGGCCATGGGACCAGTGGCTTCTGAACTCTCATTGTAGCCTGCCAGAACAGCCGGGCCCTTGACTTGTGGAACCGCCAGGCCAGGTTGGGTGGATTGCTGTGCCAGCTCGACGCCAGCGATCTCGTCCTGGTTGTACAGACGAACACCTGCCAGCACCGCCAGGGTTACCGATGCGGCAACGGCCAGTCGACCCAGGCTGCGCCATGGACCACGGGTGGCTTTTGCCGGTACGGCTTCGTCGGCCAATGCAGCAGAAACAGCCGCGGCAATGTCCAGGCGTGGAAGCAGCAGGTCCTTGTGCATCACTGCCCGAGCGATCTGATAACGAGCCCAGGTTTCACGGGTTTCAACATCGTCACAGGCACTGAGTACCCGACGCAATTCCAATTCGTCCGCTTCGTTATCCATCACTGCGGACAGCGATTCCTGCAGGGCTTCACGACTCATGGCGTTCCTCTCTTGGCTGTCGCCGCTGTCTTTAGTTTTCCTGCAACAAAGGCTGCAGGGCTTTATCGATGGCCTCCCGGGCGCGGAAGATCCGGGAGCGCACGGTACCCACCGGACATTGCATGACGCTCGCAATGTCCTCGTAACTCAGACCATCGAATTCACGTAAAGTTAAAGCCGTACGCAAATCTTCTGGCAGTTGCTGAATGGTTCGATGGACGGTGCCTTCGATCTCATCCCGCAGCAAAGCCCGTTCTGGCGACTCGAGATCCTTGAGGCCATGATCGCCATCGTAGAACTCTGCATCCTCGGAACTGACATCGCTATCCGGCGGCCGACGGCCGCGTGAAACCAGATAGTTCTTCGCCGTGTTGATGGCGATGCGGTAAAGCCACGTATAAAACGCGCTGTCTCCGCGAAAATTACCAAGTGCGCGGTAGGCCTTGATGAAGGCTTCCTGCGCTACATCCTGGGCTTCATGGGTGTCGTGCACGAAACGCACGATCAACCCGAGAATTTTGTGCTGATATTTCAGCACTAACAGATCGAATGCACGCTTGTCGCCGCGCTGAACGCGTTCGACCAGCTGCTGATCCTCTTCCTGGGTTAGCATGAACACTCCTCGATAAGCTTGGAGGAGGCTTGCATTACTAAACGACCGGGCTTGCAAACATAGACTCGGGCTTTTCGCAAAAGTTCTCCCCCTCCAGGCAAGTTTCCTGCGGGCTCTGATTCGGCACGCACGAAAAACGCAGCTCGAGATTCCCCGGCTGCGCGAATAATCTTGTCATCGGTCTGACCGCCAGGGATCCAACCGCGATCCTGCGATGAAACCGACACTGTCCCTTGATTCAGGCAACCGTCTATTGATCTTGGGCCTTTGGCAAAAGTTCCAAATATTTATAGCTGCACAGAATCGACATTGTGCAACCCTGAAGCGAAAAAGAGTGTTAAATCCACGATACAGTTCGCTTGTCGCCGAACCGGTGGAAAAAACATCCGACGAAGCGTCGGCAGATTTCCGTCACAGTAGTTTCACAATGCCATATCGGCTCGGCTATTGTGCCGCTCCCCCCCTCTATATACTAGTGGGCTGTGCGGTTGCCGGGCATGCCTGTCCAGATGTCTGGCGCCTACCCCGACCCGGGTCGCTTTGAGCGGAATCCTGAAATGAGCCAACAGTTTCAACACGATGTCCTGGTAATTGGCAGCGGTGCTGCCGGCTTGAGCCTTGCGCTGACCTTGCCCGGTCACTTGCGCATTGCCGTATTGAGCAAAGGCGACCTCGCCAATGGCTCGACGTTCTGGGCCCAGGGAGGGGTCGCCGCCGTACTGGATGACACTGACACCGTCGAGTCGCACGTCGACGACACCCTCAACGCCGGTGGCGGGTTGTGTCACGAAGATGCCGTGCGTTTTACCGTCGAGCACAGCCGGGAAGCGATTCAATGGCTGATCGACCAGGGCGTGCCGTTCACCCGCGACGAACAGTCCGGCACGGAAGACGGTGGATTCGAGTTCCACCTGACCCGTGAAGGCGGTCACAGCCATCGGCGCATCATCCATGCCGCCGATGCCACCGGCGCCGCGATTTTCAGGACGCTGCTCACCCAGGCCCAGCAACGGCCCAACATCGAGTTGCTGGAACAGCGGGTCGCGGTCGACCTGATTACCGAAAAGCGCCTGGGCCTTGAGGGCGATCGCTGCCTGGGTGCCTATGTGCTCAATCGTGGCACCGGGGAAGTCGACACCTACGGCGCCCGTTTCGTGATCCTCGCCTCCGGCGGTGCCGCCAAGGTCTACCTCTATACCAGCAACCCCGATGGCGCCTGCGGTGATGGCATCGCCATGGCCTGGCGCTCGGGCTGCCGGGTGGCGAACCTGGAATTCAACCAGTTCCATCCCACCTGCCTGTATCACCCGCAAGCCAAGAGTTTCCTGATCACCGAAGCCCTGCGCGGAGAAGGTGCGCACCTGAAGCTGCCCAATGGCGAACGCTTCATGCAGCGCTTCGACCCCCGCGCAGAACTGGCGCCCCGGGACATCGTCGCCCGGGCCATCGACCATGAAATGAAGCGGCTCGGCGTCGACTGCGTCTATCTGGACATCAGCCACAAGTCCGAAGATTTCATCAAGACGCACTTCCCGACGGTGTACGAACGCTGCCTCGAATTTTCCATCGACATCACCAAACAGCCGATCCCGGTGGTACCGGCGGCACACTACACCTGCGGCGGCGTGATGGTCGACCAGCAAGGTCGCACAGACGTGCCAGGGCTGTACGCGATTGGCGAAACCAGCTTCACCGGCCTGCACGGCGCCAACCGCATGGCCAGCAACTCGTTGCTGGAGTGCTTTGTCTACGCGCGCTCGGCGGCGGCGGACATCCTGGAGCAATTGCCACAGATATCGGCCCCTGTCGCCCTCCCGGCTTGGGACGCCAGCCAGGTGACCGATTCCGATGAAGACGTGATCATTGCGCACAACTGGGACGAATTGCGCCGCTTCATGTGGGACTACGTCGGAATCGTGCGCACCAACAAGCGCCTGCAACGGGCCCAGCACCGGGTGCGCCTGTTGCTCGACGAAATCGACGAGTTCTACAGCAACTACAAGGTCAGCCGGGACTTGATCGAATTGCGCAACCTGGCCCAAGTGGCCGAGCTGATGATCCTGTCAGCCATGGAGCGCAAGGAGAGTCGCGGCCTGCACTACACCCTCGACTACCCGAACATGCTACCTGTCGCCATGGACACTATTCTGGTGCCGCCCACCTACGCCGAGTGAACTTGAGCCGCACCCGCAGGCGTCGGTGCAGATCCGCCGCCTGCGAGTCCCGGGGCACGCAGATTGTCCTGACCCGCCGCTCACCGCGCAGACGAAAGCGCAGCACCACGATCAACGGCAACGCCAGGCTGTCCGGGCGCAACTGCACCGGCTGCCACCCCTTCGCCTGACTCCACAGCTGCCAGCCATCGGCGTCACGACGCAAGCCGCGAAAAGCCTGTGGGTGGGTCAGTAGAATCTGGCGAGGCAACGCCCAGGCGCCGTGCAACAGACAGCACAAGGCACCGGGCAGACTGGCCCAGAGCGGTATGGCGAGCAGGAACAAGGAACCCAGCGCGAACGCCTGGGCCAAAAGGTACGCCGCCAGCAACTGCCGTGAGGCATGCCAGCGGCATTCGAACCCGTTACTTGGGCTGGACACGATCCAGGATCATGCGAACCATGCGCTGAAGTTCCGGATCTTCCGATTCGGCGCGCTCCATGAACCAGCCGAACATGTCCTGATCTTCGCATTCGAGCAGCCTGACGTAGCAGGCGCGATCCACTTCGTTGAGGTGCGGATAAACCTCTTTCACAAACGGCACCAGCAACACGTCAAGCTCAAGCATGCCGCGGCGGCTGTGCCAGTAGAGGCGATTCAGTTCAACATCTTCGACCATGGAGCGCTCCTCAAATAGGCCGCAAGTATACAGCCCCGCGCCCCATCGAACAGTCGGCTTTGGTCGGGCACGACGATCCTTTGTGAACTACCCATTTCAGGGGCAGCCCCTTATCATGTCTGCCAGACTCTTTACCCTGCGATGACCCATGGCCGATTCCGCTTTTTTCTGCACGTTGTCTCATGAAGGTGTCCTGGCGGTCCGCGGCGCGGACGCCGGCAAGTTCCTGCAAGGCCAACTGACCTGCAACCTCAATTACCTGAGCGACAACCGGGCCAGCCTCGGCGCGCGCTGCACGCAGAAAGGCCGGATGCAGTCGAGCTTTCGCATCCTGCTCGAAGGTGATGGCGTACTCCTGGCCATGGCCAGCGAGTTGCTCGAACCGCAATTGGCGGACCTGAAGAAGTACGCGGTGTTTTCCAAGTCCAAACTGACCGATGAAAGCGCTGCCTGGGTTCGCTTCGGCGTCGAGCAGGGCGATGAGGCATTGAAAAGCCTCGGCCTGGAACTGCCGGCAGAGACCGACAGCCTGGTGCGCCATGACGGTTTGATCGCCCTTCGCGTCTCGCCCGAACGCGCCGAACTCTGGGTTGCCGCCGATCAGGCCGATGGCATCAAGGGCAAGCTGTCCGCCCTGCTGCCTGAAGGTGAACTCAATCAATGGTTGCTGGGCCAGGTCCGTGCCGGTATCGGCCAGGTGATGCCAAGTACCCGCGAGCTGTTCATCCCGCAGATGCTCAATCTGCAAGCGGTCGGCGGCGTGAGCTTCAAGAAAGGCTGCTACACCGGCCAGGAAATCGTCGCGCGCATGCAGTACCTCGGCAAACTCAAGCGCCGCTTGTATCGCCTGCAACTGGATGCCGGCGAACTGCCGGAACCCGGCACCCAGCTGTTTGCCCCGAGTCACGGCAGCTCGATCGGTGAGGTGGTGCTGGCCGCCAATGCCGCCAATCAGATTGAACTGTTGGCCGTGTTGCAAGCCGAAGCTGCAGAAGGCGGCGACATTCACTTGGGCGCACTCGACGGCCCGGCCCTGAAGTTGCTCGACCTGCCGTATGAACTGGACCGCGATAGCGAAATCCAGCGTTAACCGCGGTATTTTTTGCAACACCTAGAGAAGCGTAATGAGTGAGCTGGCGGAAAAGGTCCAACAGGATTTGGTTGAGGCCATCGATAACGATGACCTGGTTCTGCCAACGTTACCGGAAGTGGCCTTGCAGATTCGCAGGGCCGCTGAAGACCCGGAAATCAGTATCGGTAGCCTGAGCAAAGTGATTGGCCGCGATGCCGCGCTGTCGGCGCGCCTGATCAAAGTGGTCAACAGCCCACTGCTGCGCGCGGCGCAGGAAGTCACCGATCTGCACACGGCGATCACACGCCTGGGCATCAATTACAGCAGCAACCTGGCCATCGGTCTGGTCATGGAACAGATTTTCCATGCCCGCTCTGCGGTGGTTGAACAGAAAATGCGCGATGTCTGGCGCAAAAGCCTGGAAATCGCCGGCGTCAGCTATGCGCTGTGCCGCAACTACACCCAGCTCAAGCCCGATCAGGCGGCCCTTGGCGGGCTGGTGCACCAGATCGGGGTCTTGCCGATCCTGACATACGCCGAAGAGCACTATGAACTGCTGGCCGATCCGGTCAGCCTCAACCATGTGATCGACCGCATTCATCCGTTGCTCGGCGATAAACTGCTGCGGGTCTGGGAGTTTCCGGAAAAATTGGTGCAGGTGCCGCAGCTCTATCTCGACTTCAAGCGACAGTCCGCGCGAGTCGATTATGTCGACCTGGTCCAGGTGGCCAGCCTGTACTGCCACAAAGGCACCGACCACCCGATTTCGCGCATCGACCCCTTCGGTGTACCGGCCTTCGTCAAGCTGGGGATCGATCCGGACAACAAGGCGATGTGTGCTGACCTGGAAGACACCCGCTTGATGTTTTATTGATTGAAGACCGCGTCGCGCCCATCGCCAGCAGGCTGGCTCCCACAGGGATTTATGTAACGCCACAGATCCTTGTGGGAGCCAGCCTGCTGGCGATATGGCCAGAACAGGCACATCACTCCCCTGCATTAAAACTCACCCGCACTTTCAACCCCGCCTTCTCCCCATCATGCAGGCTGATCTGCGCCAGGTGCGCCCGACAAATTTCGCCAACAATCGCCAACCCCAACCCTGACCCCGCCACCTGCTGATTGCGCCGGTAGAACCGTTCAAACACCCGATCCCGCTCATCAAGGGGAATCCCCGGCCCATCATCCTCGACCTCCAGCACCGCCGGGGCTGACACCCGCAAGATCACGTTGCCGCCCGCAGGCGTATGGGCCAGGGCGTTATCCACCAGGTTGCTCAACAGTTCGTTGAGCAGCGTCGGTTCGCCCCGCAACCACACCGGTTCGTCCGCTTCCAGCGCCAGGGCCACGCCGCGCTTGTGGGCCAGCGGCGCCATGGCCATGCCCAGCTCACGGGCCAACTGACTGAGGTCGAGCAATTGCGCGCCGCCCTCGGCAATCGCCCTGGCACCGTTTTCCACCCGGGCCAGCGAGAGCAGTTGATTGGCCAGGTGGGTCAGGCGATCCGTGCCCTGGGCGGCGGTTTCCAGCGTACTGCGCCAGGTTTGCGGTTCGCTCGAGCGCAAGCCCAATTCCAGCCGGGCCTTGAGTGCCGCCAACGGCGTGCGCAGTTCGTGGGCGGCATCGGCGATGAATTGCGCCTGTTTCTCGAACTGCCCGCGCAGACGCTCGGTGAAATGATTGAGTGCGCGCACCAGTGGCCATAGTTCGCGCTGCACTTCGACCAGGGGCAACGGCCGCAGGTCATCGGGCTGACGTTCCTCCACCGCGGTGCGCAAACGCTCCAGCGGACGCAGCGCCGCACTGACCGCAAACCACACGATCATCAGGGCCCCGATCGCCAGCATGCCCAGGCGCAGCAAAGTATCGCCGGCCAGACTGCGGGCCATGCTGACGCGGGCCTCGTCGGTCTCCGCCACGCGGATTTCCGCCATGCCGTTCATGTTCGGCTCGCTGACCGCCTTGAGCAGGCTGACCACGCGCACGTTCTGCCCCTGGTAAGTCGCATTGTAAAAACGCGCCAGCGCCGGGTAGTCGTCGGTGCGGGGAGTGCCGGGTGGCGGTGGTGGCAGGTTTTCGTAGCCGGAAATCAGCTTCTGGTTGATGTCGTTGACCAGGTAGAAAATCCGCCCCGCACTGTCGTAGGCGAACGTGTCGAGGGCCACATAAGGCACGTCCAGGCTGAGGCTGCCATCGCGCTCGGACAGGCCGGCGGCGATGGTCCGCGCCGAGGCCAGCAAGGTCCGGTCATAGGCCGTGTCGGCCGCTTCGCGCCCGTTCCAGTAAGCGCTCAAGCCACTGGCCAGCATCAATACCACCAGCAACAGCGCCAGGTTCCACAGCAACCGCCAACGCAGGCTGCTGGCCTTATGCATCACGACTTTCCAGCAGATAACCGAGACCGCGGAACGTGACGATGGCTACCGGGTGGCCGTCGAGTTTCTTGCGCAAGCGATGTACGTAGATTTCGATGGCGTCGGGACTGGCCTCCTCGTCCAGGCCGAAGACCTGCGAGGCCAGTTGTTCCTTGCTCATCACCCGGCCGGGACGGGCGATCAGGGCTTCGAGTACCGCCTGCTCGCGGGAGGTCAGGGTCAGCAATTCTTCACCGAGGGTAAAGCGCCGGGTCTCCAGGTCGTAGGCCAGCACACCACAGCGCTGCAGGCGTTCGCCACCCAGCACGCTGCGGCGCAGCAAGGCCTTGACCCGGGCTTCGAGTTCGGTGAGCTCGAAAGGCTTGGCCAGGTAATCGTCGGCGCCCAGGTTCAGGCCATGGACCCGATCCTTGACGTCGCTGCGGGCGGTGAGCATCAACACCGGAAGGTTCTTGCCGCGGGCACGCAGGCGCGCCAGCACCTCGAAACCATCCATGCGCGGCAGGCCTACGTCGAGAATCGCCATGGCGTATTCCTCGCTACCCAGCGCCAGGTCGGCCGCGACACCGTCGTGCAGCACATCCACGGTCAAGCCGGTGCTCTTGAGCGCCTGGGCGACGCTTTCGGCGAGCTGCAGATGGTCTTCGACGAGCAGGACACGCATGGATCATTACCTCGTTCAGGGATGGTCGACGCCATTGTTTGGCGCGGAGTTTACAGCGGCATTCACCTCTGTGAAGCCCGAAAAACCTTGAAACCCCGATGAAAGGTTAGCGAAAGGTTCGACCGTTAGAGTCGACCCACGGATGGTTTCGATCGCAGCCATCGATCCTGCTTTGAAATGTAGCTCCCGAAAAACGCCTCGATGCGTTTTCGCCAATAAGAACAATAACGAGGTACTTCGCCATGCTGTCCACCCAGCGCCAGATTTGCCCGCCCCGCCCCTTTTCCCGCTCCCCATCGTTTACGCTTGCCGGCGCCGTCATCGGCTGCGCGAAGCGAAACCGCCGCATCTGAAACATCCCCAAAAACAACAACTCCCGTGGAGACAATAATGAATCGATCACTGCGCCGTTTCGCCCTCGCCGCCAGCGTCATGCTGTTTGCCGGCCAACTGATGGCCGAGCCCAAGCGCCCGGAATGCATCGCCCCGGCCTCCCCCGGCGGCGGTTTCGACCTGACCTGCAAACTGGCGCAGAGCGCACTGGTCAACGAAAAGCTGCTGACCAAGCCGATGCGCGTGACCTACATGCCCGGCGGTGTCGGCGCGGTGGCCTACAACGCAGTGGTCGCCCAGCGCCCGGCGGATGCCGGCACGCTGGTGGCCTGGTCCAGCGGTTCGCTGCTGAACCTGGCCCAGGGCAAGTTCGGTCGTTTCGATGAAACCAACGTACGCTGGCTGGCCGCCGTCGGCACCAGCTACGGCGCCATCGCGGTGAAAAGCGATTCGCCCTACAAGAACCTCGACGATCTGGTGCAGGCGCTGAAGAAAGATCCGAGCAAAGTGGTGATCGGTTCCGGCGGCACCGTCGGCAGCCAGGACTGGATGCAGACCGCCCTGATCGCCAAGGCCGCCGGGATCAACCCGCGTGACCTGCGTTACGTCGCCCTCGAAGGCGGCGGTGAAATCGCCACCGCCCTGCTCGGCGGCCACATCCAGGTCGGCAGCACCGACATCTCCGACTCCATGCCGCACATCCAGAGCGGCGACATGCGCCTGCTGGCAGTGTTCTCCGACAAGCGCCTGGACGAGCCGGAAATGAAAGACATTCCGACCGCCCGCGAGCAAGGCTACGACATCGTCTGGCCAGTGGTGCGCGGTTTCTACCTCGGGCCAAAAGTCAGCGATGAAGACTACGTCTGGTGGAAAGATTCCTTCGACAAACTGCTGGCCTCGCCCGAGTTCGCCAAGCTGCGCGATCAGCGTGAACTGTTCCCGTTCGCCATGACCGGCCAGGAGCTGGACACCTACGTGAAGAAGCAGGTAGCGGACTACAAAGTGCTGGCCAAAGAGTTCGGCCTGATCCAGTGATCGTCTCTGTCTAGCGGCTGCGGCTCCGTCTGGCGGAGCCGCGGCACAGGAGTTCCCCATGCTCTTACAACGCATTTTTGCTTCGGTGCTGTTGCTGGCCTGTGTCGGCCTGGCGCTGATGGCCTGGCCGTATCAAGCGGCTTTTTCCTACGAACCGGTGGGGCCTCGGGCCTTTCCGCTGTTGATGCTGGGCCTGATGGGCTCGGCGCTGTTGTACATGGTGTTCCGTCCGGCACCGATCAAGCACAGTGATGACGAGCCGCCGCTGGATCGCGAAACCCTGACCAAGATCGGTATCTGTGTGGTGCTGTTGCTGGTGTTCGCCGGCACTTTCGAACCCCTGGGGTTCATCGTCGCCAGCATCCTGATCGGCGTGCCCATGGCCCGTCTGTACGGCGGTCGCTGGGTGCCAAGCAGCGTGATCATCAGTCTGATGGCCGTCGGCCTCTACCTGCTGTTCGACAAGTTGATGGACGTGCCGCTGCCCCTGGGCGTGCTCGACGTTCTGGAGAACTGATATGGATACTCTTGGCTATTTGGGTCAGGGCTTCGGCGTCGCGCTGAGCCCGTACAACCTGGTGACCGCCTTGTGCGGCACCCTGATCGGCACCGTGGTCGGCCTGTTGCCGGGCCTGGGGCCGATCAACGGCGTGGCGCTGCTGATCCCCATCGCATTCGCCCTCGGCCTGCCACCTGAATCGGCGCTGATCCTGCTGGCGGCGGTGTACCTGGGTTGCGAATATGGCGGGCGGATCAGCTCGATCCTGCTGAACATTCCGGGCGAAGCCTCCACCGTGATGACCACCCTCGACGGCTACCCGATGGCCCGCAAAGGCCTGGCCGGTGTGGCGTTGTCGCTGTCGGCGTGGAGCTCGTTCATCGGTGCCTTCATCGCCACCTGCGGCATGGTGCTGTTCGCCCCGCTGCTGGCGAAATGGGCGATCGCCTTCGGCCCCGCGGAATACTTCGTGCTGATGGTGTTCGCGATTGTCTGCCTTGGCGGCATGGCTGGTGATCGACCGTTGAAAACCTTCATCGCGGCGCTGATCGGCCTCTTCCTGTCGACGGTCGGCATCGACGCCAACAGCGGCGTGTACCGCTTCACCGGGGACAACATCCACCTGACCGACGGCATCCAGTTCGTCGTGCTGGTGCTGGGCCTGTTCTCCATCAGCGAGATCCTCCTGCTGCTGGAGAAAACCCACCACGGCCAGGAAGCGGTGAAAGCCACCGGGCGCATGATGTTCAACTTCAAGGAAGCGGCATCGGTGTTCGTGGTGAACATCCGTTGCGGCGTGCTGGGTTTCATCATGGGCGTGTTGCCCGGTGCCGGTGCAACCCTGGCCAGCGCCGTGGCCTACATGACCGAAAAACGCATGGCGGGCGCCAAGGGCACCTTCGGCCAGGGCGACATGCGCGGCCTCGCGGCCCCGGAAACCGCCATCGGCGGCGCGGCCTGCGGTGCGCTGGTGCCGATGCTGACCCTCGGTGTTCCGGGCTCGGGTACCACGGCGGTGATGATCGGTGCCCTGTCGCTGTACAACATCACTCCGGGGCCGTTGCTGTTCCAACAGCAACCGGACATCGTCTGGGGCCTGATCGCGTCGTTGTTCATCGCCAACGTGATGCTGGTGATCCTCAACATCCCGATGATCCGCATCTTCACCCGTATCCTCGCCGTGCCGAACTGGGCGCTGGTGCCAGTGATCGCGATCATTACCGGGATCGGCGTCTACGCGGTGCACGCCACCACCTTCGACCTGTTCCTGATGATCGGCATCGGCATCTTCGGTTACATCCTGCGCAAGCTGGACTTCCCGCTGTCGCCAGTCTTGCTGGGGTTCATCCTCGGCGGCCTGATGGAACAGAACCTGCGCCGCGCCCTGTCGATTTCCAACGGTGCGCTGGACATCCTCTGGTCGAGCCCGATCACGTTCGGTTGCTGGGTCCTGACGGCGATCATGCTGTTGATGCCGATCATCCGCATCTGGCGCAAACGCGCGACCGCGCAACGCGTTATCGCCGATGTCTGATAGGTCTCCCTTCAAACTCTGGTGGGGAACCCCGCTGGTCGGCCTGCTGGGCGGTTTCCTCGCCAGCCAGGTCGGCTGGCCTTTGCCGTGGATGGTCGGCTCGTTGCTGGCGATCATCCTCGTGCGCTGCCTGACACCCTGGCAACTGGCGGAAATCCCTGGCGGGCGCAAGTGTGGTCAGTGGATCGTCGGCATCGGCATCGGCCTGCACTTTACCCCGGTGGTGATGGAGCAGGTACTGAGTCATTTCGGCCTGATCTTCTTCGGCGCCCTGGTCACCAGCCTGTCGGCGGTGGTCGGGGTGTGGTTGATGCGCCGTACCGGCGAAGATCGCGCCACGGCATTTTTTTCCAGCATGCCCGGCGGCTCCGGGGAGATGGTCAACCTCGGTGCGCGCAATGGCGCAGTGCTCAGTCGAGTGGCTGCCGGGCAAAGCCTGCGGGTGCTGGTGGTGGTGCTGTGTGTACCGGCGGCGTTCAAATATCTGTTGGGCGACGGTGCGCCGATTTCCCACGCGGGCAGCATCGATTGGTACTGGCTGGCGTTGTTGTTTCCGGCGGGGGCGCTGGCGGCCTGGATCTGGGAGCGCCTGCGCCAACCCAATCCCTGGTTGTTCGGCCCCTTGCTGGTGAGCGCAGCGGTGAGCATCGGTTGGGACCTGCACATCGGCTTGCCCAACGGCGGCAGCCAGATCGGCCAATGGCTGATCGGCAGCGGCCTTGGCTGTCACTTCAACCGGCAGTTTTTCCGGCGTGCGCCATCGTTCATGGGGCGGACATTGATCGGTACGGTGCTGACCATGCTGATCGCCACGGCGGCGGCGCTGGGCTTGAGTGCGCTGACCCACCTGGATTTGCGTTCACTGACATTGGGCATGATGCCCGGCGGGATCGCCGAGATGAGCCTGACGGCGGAAACCCTGCAACTGTCGGTGCCGCTGGTGACGGCGATGCAGGTGATGCGGTTGTTGTTTGTGTTGTTTCTGGCGGAGCCGTTGTTCAAGTACTGGAACCGCAATCCAGAGTAAAGACCGCGTTGAATTCATCGCCAGCAGGCTGGCTCCCACCTTGATTGTGTGAACACTGAAGATCCAGTGTGGGAGCCAGCCTGCTGGCGATGCTTTTTTCAAATCGGCGGCAACCGCCACTCGATCGGCGTCTCGCCATTCTGTTCCAGGAACTTGTTGGTCCGGCTGAAGTGCCCGCACCCGAGAAAGCCACGATAGGCCGACAGCGGTGACGGGTGCACCGAGGTCAGCACCAGGTGCTTGGTGGCATCGATCAGCTTCTGTTTGCTCTGGGCATGGGCGCCCCACAGCATGAACACCAGGTGCGGTTGCTGCTGGCTGACCACTTCAATGATCCGGTCGGTGAAAAACTGCCAGCCCTTGTCCTTGTGCGCATTGGCGTTGGCACGCTCCACGGTCATGGTGGTATTGAGCATCAACACGCCCTGCTCGGCCCAGCTTTGCAGGTAGCCGTGGCTGGGGATGTCGATGTTCAGGTCGCGCTTCAACTCTTTATAGATATTGACCAGCGACGGCGGCGCCGGCACGCCCGGTTGCACCGAGAAGCACAGGCCGTGGGCCTGGCCCGGGCCGTGATAGGGGTCCTGGCCGAGAATGACCACCTTGACCTTGTCCAGCGGCGTGGAATTGAGCGCGTTGAAGATCATCGGGCCCGGCGGATAGATTTCCTTGCCCGCCGCCCGCTCGTCCTGGAGGAATTGTCGCAACTCTGCCATGTAGGGCTGGTCGAATTCGGCACGCAGTGCCTCCTTCCAGCTCGGTTCGAGTTTGATACGGTCGTCAGCAGTCATGGTTACATCCGGCAAAAACAATGGGGCGAACCCTAGGAAAGCCCATCACGCTTGTCAATTGATCTGACGCAGATCCGGCACTTTCCCACACAGCGATCATACTTACCCCTCAAATTCCCCAGCGAGGTCACCGATGAATCTGCACTTCGAAGAACTCACCGGCACTGACGGCGCCCGTATCGGCATTGCCACCCTGGATGCCGAGCAATCGTTGAACGCCCTGTCCCTGCCGATGATCAACGCCCTGCGCGACAGGTTGGACGCCTGGGCCAAGGAACCGCAAATCGTTTGCGTCCTACTGCGCGGCAAAGGCATCAAGGCCTTCTGCGCCGGCGGTGAAGTGCGCAGTCTGGTCGAGGCCTGTCGTGCCCATCCGGGTGAAGTGCCGCCCCTGGCCGCCAACTTCTTCGCCGCGGAGTATCGGCTGGACTTCAGCCTGCATACCTATCCAAAACCGCTGATCTGCTGGGGGCACGGTTATGTGCTCGGCGGCGGCATGGGGCTCTTGCAGGGGGCGAGCATCCGGATTGTCACGCCGAGCAGCCGGCTGGCCATGCCGGAGATCACCATCGGCCTGTACCCGGACGTCGGCGCCAGTTGGTTCCTGTCACGCTTGCCCGGCAAGCTCGGATTGTTTCTCGGCTTGACCGGTGCCCACATGAACGGTCGCGATGCGATCGATCTGGACCTGGCTGATCGTTTCCTGCTCGATGAGCAGCAGCCACAGCTGATCGAAGGCCTGCTGCAGTTGAACTGGCAGGAACAGACGCCGATGCAGCTCAACAGCCTGCTCAAGGCCTTGCAGCAGGAGGCGGTTGCGCAGATGCCCGAAGCCCAGTGGCTGCCACGCCGCCAGCAGATCGATGAACTGCTGGATGTCAGTGATGTGCGTTGCGCCTGGAAGGCCATCAGCACGCTGCGCGATCACGCCGACCCGCTGCTCAACCGCGCCGCGCGCAACCTGATCGAAGGCTCGCCGCTGACCGCGCATCTGGTCTGGGAACAGATCAAACGCGCCCGCCACCTGTCGCTGGCGCAAGTCTTCGAGATGGAATACACCCTGAGCCTCAACTGCTGTCGCCATCCCGAATTCAGCGAAGGCGTGCGCGCGCGGTTGCTCGACAAGGACCAGAAACCCCACTGGCACTGGCCGGACGTCAACAACGTGCCGGATGCGGTGGTGGAGGCGCATTTCCACAAGGTCTGGGAAGGCCGTCATCCACTGGCGGATCTGTCGGATTACTGAACCAAATGTGGGAGCGGGCTTGCTCGCGAAGGCGGAGTATCAGTCGACATTACCGTTGTCTGACACTCCCTCTTCGCGAGCAAGCCCGCTCCCACAGGTGTTGCGTTAATCCAAGGGACTAGCGGTGGTTGCCGCGACCGTTGTGGTCACCTCGACCACCGTGGTTGTTGTTGCGTCCACCCCGGTTATCGTTGTTCCAGCCGCCGCGGTTACGGCCGTCCCAACCATGCGCCCGGTAGTCTGGGCGAGCCTGGTAATAGCGAGGTGCCGGTTGGTAATAGCGTGGCGCCGGTTGATAAACCCGCGGCTGGTGGTAATAGCGCGGCGTTGGCTGGTAATACCGGGCAGACGGCGCGTAGTACCGGCGTGGTGGTGTGTAATAACCACCGCCGTTGGAATAATAGGAGCCTCCACCGGCGTAATAAGGCGCTGGCGAGGTATAGACCTCGGACCTGTAGTAACCGGCTCCTCCATCGGAATAAGGCACACAACCACCCAGGAACAAACCCAACACGGCAATGAGAAGAATTTGTCGATGCATAGCGGCCTCCTGGACCGCGAATGAGCCAAACCAGCGACGCTGGCAGGCGACAGCCAAATGTTCCAACTGTCGATAGATCAGACCTCGAATTCGAGATCTGGTGCGTCCCTGCAACACGTTGAAACATGTCGCCGATGAAAGGTTTTTCATCTATTAACGCTGGCCAGCACGTCCCATTGCGGTGCACCCGCGCACCATCACAAGGCAGGCGCAAGCAACCTTGCTAGCGCTTCAGTCAATCAATCCCGCATGCCAGAGCGCTTCAACCGACTTGGCACGGCTCTCGCTTTAGCAAATGCGTGCAGGAGTCAACACAGGTTCGCGGCACCACAATTTGCAATGGCTGACTAGGGTTCCGGCTCGCAAGCGCGAGTGGCTGGTCCGAGAGTTGGCGACCTCCAGTTGAGGTTACACGGCGGGACAAAAGCCCGGGAGACAAGCCACCGTTCGCGGTGCCGCTGCCTTCCTGTCCGCCCTTGATCAACTGGAGAACCACCATGTCCCAGCATCGTTTACCCGCCCTGCTCGCCGCTGCCTTCGCAGCCCTGGTGAGCCTCTCGTCCCCCGCCGCCCAGAAAGACCAGTTCAGCGTCTGCTGGACGATCTATGCCGGCTGGATGCCCTGGGAATACGCCGGCAGCCAAGGCATCGTCGACAAGTGGGCGAAGAAGTACGGCATCAAGATCGATGTGGTCCAGCTCAATGACTACGTCGAATCGATCAACCAGTACACCGCCGGCCAGTTCGACGGCTGCACCATGACCAACATGGATGCGCTGACCATTCCGGCCGCTGGCGGCGTCGACAGCACCGCGCTGATCGTCAGCGACTTCTCCAACGGCAACGACGGCATCGTGCTCAAGGGCGAAGGCAAGAAAGTCGCCGACCTCAAGGGCACCGATGTCAATCTGGTCGAGCTTTCGGTGTCGCACTACCTGCTGGCCAGGGCCCTGGATTCGGTGGACCTCACCGAGAAAGACCTGAAAGTGGTCAACACCTCCGACGCCGATATCTCCGCCGCTTTCAACACCGATCAGGTCAGCGCCGTCACCACCTGGAACCCGATGCTTTCGGACATCAAGGCCCAGCCCGGGGTGACCGAGGTGTTCAATTCCAGCCAGATCCCCGGCGAGATCATGGACATGATGGTGGTCAACTCCCAGACCCTCAAGGACAACCCGGCCCTGGGCAAGGCGCTGACCGGCGCCTGGTTCGAAGTGGTCGAGTTGATGAATGCGAAAAACGCCGCGGGCAAAGCCGCACTGGAGCACATGGCCAAGGCCTCGGGCACCGACCTGGCCGGTTTCCAGGCGCAACTGGACACCACCAAATTGTTCGCCACCCCGCAGGAAGCCCTGGCGTTCAGCACCAGCAAACAACTGCCGGAAACCATGCGCAAGGTGGCCGAGTTTTCCTTCCAGCACGGCTTGCTCGGTGAAGGCGCCAAAGACACCAGCGCGGTGGGCATGGCCTTCGCCAACGGCGTGACCAGCGGTGACAAGGGCAACCTCAAGCTGCGCTTCGACCCCAGTTACGTGCAGATGGCTGCCGACGCCAAGTTGTAACCAGAGGACTTGGCCATGCGCCTGATCAATCGCCACCCGGATCGCCCGAGCCGCCTGTTGCTGGTGATCCTGCCGTTCGCCCTGCTGCTGTTCGCCTACTTCATGGGCTCGGCGGAGCGCCTGGCGGACAACCCCAACGACAAACTGCTGCCCAGCGCCGTACAGATGAGCGACGCGGTGCAGCGCCTAGCCTTCGTGGCCGACAGCCGCACCGGCGACTACCTGCTCTGGCAGGACACAGCGTCCAGCCTGCGACGCCTGGCCATCGGCCTGGGCATCAGCGCGCTGGCCGGCCTGTGCCTGGGCATCGCCGCCGGCACGCTGCCGTTGTTCGGCGCGCCGTTGTCACCCTTGCTGACCGTGCTGTCGATGGTGCCGCCGCTGGCGATCCTGCCGATCCTGTTCATCGTCTTCGGTTTGGGTGAGTTGTCGAAAGTGATGCTGATCGTGATCGGCATCACACCGGCCCTGGCCCGCGACCTGGAACAGCGTGCCCGGGAAATCCCCGTGGAACTGCTGATCAAGGCCCAGACCCTAGGAGCATCGACCTGGACCCTGATGCTGCGGGTGGTGCTGCCGCAATTGCTGCCACGCCTGCTGATCTCGCTGCGCCTGATGCTGGGTTCGGCGTGGCTGTTCCTGATCGCCGCCGAAGCCATCGCCTCCACCGATGGCCTCGGCTACCGGATTTTCCTGGTGCGCCGCTACCTGGCGATGGACGTGATCCTGCCGTACGTGGTGTGGATCACCCTGCTTGCCTGGCTGATGGATTGGGGCCTCAAGTACCTCACCCGCCGTGCCTTTCCCTGGTATGAGGGGGCCGCAAAATGAGCTTCATCACCGTTAAGAACGTCTGGCAGCAATACGCCGATCAAGTGGTGCTCGAAGGTCTGAATCTGAGCGTCAACGAAGGTGAGTTCTGCACCCTCGTGGGTGCATCCGGTTGCGGCAAATCGACCTTCCTGCGCCTGCTGCTCGGCCAGGAAAAAGCCAGTCGCGGCGAGATCCTGCTCGACGGCCAAACCCTGGCCGGCGAACCGGATTCCAGCCGTGGCGTGGTGTTCCAGCGTTATTCGGTGTTCCCGCACCTGAGCGTGCTGGACAACGTCGCCCTTGGTCTCGAACTGCCCCGCTCGCCATTGCTCGGGCGCCTGTTCGGCAGCGCTAAAAAAGAGGCTCGCGAACAGGCTTCGGTGCTGCTGCACAAAGTCGGTCTCGGTCATGCGCTGGACAAGTACCCGGCGCAACTGTCCGGCGGCATGCAACAACGCCTCGCCATCGCCCAGGCGCTGATCATGAAGCCGCGGGTGTTGCTGCTCGACGAACCCTTCGGCGCCCTCGATCCGGGCATCCGCAAAGACATGCATGCCCTGCTGCTGGAGCTGTGGCGCGAGACCCGACTGACGGTGTTCATGGTCACCCATGATCTGTCCGAAGGTTTCAGCCTCGGCACTCGCCTGCTGGTGTTCGACAAGGTCCGCCTCGACCCGCACGCCCCAGGTGCCTATGGCGCACGCATCACCTACGACATCCCTTTGAACAGCGACCGCCGCACCTGCCGTGCCGCCGTCGACGCCTTGCCCGTGCAACTGGCAAGCACGCTTCGTATCGCTTAGAGGAATATGAAAATGACCGACTCGACTCAACTGTTCCCGCCCTTCGCCGAAGAAATGCTGCCCGGCGGCGGCCACCGTTCCTTCGTGCTCAAACGCGGCCAGCTGTTGCGCCTGACCGACCTGCGCGGCGGCGCCAACGTCAGCCTGACGTTGCTCAACGCCAACGAAAAAACCGAACGCCTGAACCTGCCCGACAGCCTCAAGTGCCAACACACCGCCAAGCTCACCGCCGGCCATTGCCTGTACTCGGACATGGGCCGCGTGCTGGCCGCCATCACCGCCGACACCTGCGGCTGGAGCGATAGCCTTGGCGGCGTGCTCTGTGCTGAAGAAGTGGCAGAAAAGTACGGCCTGGGCCGCTATCAGAAACTGCGCAACGGCTTCTTCCGCAACGGCACGGACAACCTGCTGGTGGAGTTGGGCAAGTGGGGGTTGGGGCTGTCCGACCTGCTGATGACCCTCAACCTGTTCAGCCGGGTCAACGTCGACGACGCCGGGCGCTTTCACTTCGTCGAGGGCAACTCCAAGGCTGGCGACTACATCGAGTTGTACGCGCCGATGGACACCCTGGTGGTGCTCACCGCCCTGCAGCATCCGATGGACCCGTCGCCGGAATACGCACCTAAACCCTTGAAGCTCAGCTGGATGAACGCCGACCCCAGCGTCGCCGAACACTGCCGCACCTCGCGCCCGGAAAACGAGCGCGGCTTCATCAATACCGACCGTCTGTTCGCCTGAGGATCGCTGCCATGTCACTCGCTATCGCTACCGCTCCACAGTCGCCTGAAACGGCCGTCTACCGCGCCACCATCCCCGCCGGCGAACCCTGGTTGATGGAGGTCAAGGCCGGCCAGACCCTGCGCATCCTCGACCTGGAAGGCAACCAGGCGGTCGACACCCTGTTCTACAGCGTCGCCAATCCCAAGGAACGCTACGACGTGCAGCGCACCCTGCGCCGCCAGAACAGCGTGTACCTCACCACCGGCAGCGTGCTGTATTCCAACCTCGGCAAACCGATGCTGACCATCGTCGCCGACACTTGCGGCCGTCACGACACCCTCGGCGGCGCGTGCGCGCAAGAGAGCAACACGGTGCGCTACGCCCTGGAAAAACGCCACATGCACAGCTGCCGCGACAACTACCTGCGCGCCTGTGTGCATGACGGGCGCCTGGGCAAAGGCGACATCGGGCCGAACATCAATTTCTTCATGAACGTACCGGTCACGGCGGACGGCGGGCTGACCTTCGAAGACGGGATTTCCGCACCGGGTAAGTACGTCGATCTGCGGGCCGAGATGGACGTGATCGTGCTGATCTCCAACTGCCCGCAACTGAACAACCCGTGCAACGCCTACAACCCGACCCCTGCGGAGCTGCTGGTATGGAACTGAAATTCCCGAAATTGCGCCGCTGGTTGTTTGCCCTGTGCCAGGCCCGCTCAAGCCAGTGCCTTGTAGGAGCTGGCTTGCCAGCGAATGGGCCAGCACATTCAACAATGGTGTGACTGACACACCGCTTTCGCTGGCAAGCCAGCTCCTACAGGGGGCGGTGGTGTTTGAAGAAAGTTGATTTTCCCGTCGGGGACGACCCTGGCGCTCATCGAAAAACTGCGGGACGGCCCGCATCCCCTCCAGGGGTTATGCCATGTTCGAAAAAGTCCTGATTGCCAACCGTGGCGCCATCGCCTGCCGCATCCTGCGCACCTTGCGCGAACTGCAGGTCGCAGGCGTTGCCGTGTATTCCGAAGCCGATGCCGCGAGCCTGCACATCCTGCAAGCCGACGAGGCCCATTGCCTCGGTGAAGGCGCGGCCGCTGGCACCTACCTCGCGGTGGAAAAAATCCTCGCCATCGCCAAAGCCACGGGCGCCACCGCAATCCACCCCGGCTACGGCTTTCTCTCGGAAAACGCTGCCTTCGCCGAAGCCTGCGAAGCCGCCAACATCGCCTTCATCGGCCCGACGCCAGAACAACTGCGGGTGTTTGGCCTCAAGCACACCGCCCGCGCCCTGGCCAAACAACACGGCGTGCCGATGCTCGAAGGCACCGAGCTGCTCGACAGCCTCGACGCAGCGCTGATCGCCGGCGAACAGGTCGGTTACCCGGTGATGCTCAAGAGCACCGCCGGCGGTGGCGGCATCGGCATGCGCGTGTGCCGCAGCGCGGCCGAGTTGAGCGAATCCTTCGAGGCGGTCAAGCGCCTCGGGCAGAACAATTTCAGCGACGCCGGCGTGTTCATCGAGAAGTACATCCAGCGCGCCCGGCACCTGGAAGTGCAGGTGTTTGGAGACGGCCGTGGAGAGGTGATAGCCCTCGGCGTGCGCGACTGTTCGGTGCAGCGGCGCAACCAGAAAGTCCTCGAGGAAACCCCGGCGCCGAACCTGCCCGAGGGCATGGCCGATGAACTGTGCGCGGCGGCGATCAAGCTGGCCAAGGCGGTGAACTACCGCAGCGCCGGCACCGTCGAGTTCGTCTTCGACAGCGATGCCCAGCGTTTCTACTTCCTGGAAGTGAACACCCGGTTGCAGGTGGAGCACGGCGTCACCGAGCAAGTCTGGGGCGTCGACCTGGTGCGCTGGATGGTGCAACTGGCCGCGGGTGATCTGCCGCCGTTGAGCGAGTTGAGCCGAGGTTTGAAAGCTGACGGCCATGCGATTCAGGCACGACTTTATGCCGAGGATCCGGGGCGGGAGTTTCAACCGAGTCCGGGCTTGCTGACCGCCGTTGATTTTCCCGTCGCCGACGGCAAACAGCTGCGCATCGACACCTGGGTCGAGGCCGGTTGCGAGATCCCGCCCTACTTCGATCCGATGATCGCCAAGGTCATCAGCTGGGCACCGACCCGCGAACAAGCGGCTGCCGATCTGCATCAAGCCTTGGGCGACAGCCTGCTGTACGGGGTGGAAACCAACCGCGATTACCTGCGGCAGATTCTGCTCGATGCACCCTTCGCCAGCGGCCAGCCGTGGACCCGTTGCCTGGAAAGCCTGGAGTACCGGGCCAATACCTTCGAAGTGCTCAGCGCCGGCACCCAGACCAGCGTCCAGGACTATCCCGGCCGCCTCGGCTATTGGGCGGTCGGCGTGCCGCCATCGGGGCCGATGGACAGCCGTGCGTTGCGCCTGGGCAACCTCCTGCTGGGCAATGACGAAGGCGCCGCAGCGCTGGAAATCACCATGAGCGGGCCGTTGCTGCGGTTCAATTGTGATGCGGTGGTGGCGGTAACCGGTGCGATGATTCCGTTGACGCTGAACGGTGAAGCCGTGCCGATGAACACCGCGCTACTGGTTCCGTCCGGTGCTTCTTTGAGCCTCGGCACGATCGCCGGCGCTGGTGCGCGCAGCTATCTGTGCGTACGCGGTGGCTTGCAGGTTCCGGATTATCTGGGGAGCAAAAGCACCTTTACCCTCGGTCAGTTTGGTGGGCATGGCGGTCGTGCCTTACGGGCGGGTGATGTGTTGCATCTGCCGGCGTTGAACGACCGTAGCGTCGGTGCGCAACTGCCTGAAATCGCAGAGTTGCCCGCCGTACGGCAAATCCGCGTGATCTACGGCCCACACGGCGCACCGGAATACTTCACCGAAAACTACATCGGCACCTTCTTCGCCACGCAGTGGGAAGTGCACTTCAACTCCAGCCGCACCGGCGTGCGCCTGATCGGGCCGAAGCCTGAGTGGGTGCGTGCCGACGGTGGTGAAGCCGGGCTGCACCCTTCGAATATCCACGACAATCCATATGCCATCGGCGCTGTGGATTTCACCGGTGACATGCCGGTGATCCTCGGCCCGGACGGCCCAAGCCTGGGCGGTTTCGTGTGCCCGGTGACGGTGATCGAAGCGGATCTTTGGCAGCTGGGCCAGCTCAAGGCTGGGGACAAGGTGCAGTTCCACCCAGTCGATCTCAAGACCGCCCGCACCCTCGCCTTGAAATGGAAAACCTGTAGGAGCTGGCTTGCCAGCGAAGAAGTTGATGCGGTGTCAGGACTGGCCCCTTCGCTGGCAAGCCAGCTCCTACAGGGGGTTGTGTCGCCTGTGGTGCTGGATTTGGGTCAGGGGGATACGCGACTGGTCGCGAGGCTGTCGGGGGATACTCATCTTCTTCTCGAAATCGGCGCCCCCGAACTCGACCTCGTCCTGCGCTTCCGCGCCCACGCCCTCATGCAAGCCCTGGAAAGCAAACACCTGCACGGCGTGATCGACCTGACCCCGGGCATCCGCTCGCTGCAAGTGCACTACCAACCCGAGCAACTTCCGCTCGCCGATCTGCTCGGCATCGTCGCCGGCGAATGGGACGCCGTGTGCGCCGCCAAGGACCTGCAGGTGCCCTCGCGCATCGTCCACCTGCCGCTGTCCTGGGACGACCCGGCCTGCCAGTTGGCGATCGAAAAATACATGACCACCGTGCGCAAGGACGCCCCCTGGTGCCCGAGCAACCTGGAGTTCATCCGTCGCATCAACGACCTGCCGAACCTCGATGAAGTGCAACGCACGGTGTTCGACGCCAGCTACCTGGTGATGGGCCTGGGTGACGTCTACCTCGGCGCACCGGTCGCCACTCCGCTCGACCCGCGCCATCGCCTGGTGACCACCAAGTACAACCCGGCGCGCACCTGGACCGCGGAAAATTCGGTGGGAATCGGTGGCGCCTACATGTGCGTGTACGGCATGGAAGGCCCCGGCGGTTATCAGTTTGTTGGACGCACTTTGCAGATGTGGAATCGCTATCGCGAAGTCGCCGCGTTCGATGGCAAACCCTGGCTGCTGCGCTTCTTCGACCAGATCCGTTTCTACCCGGTCAGCGCCGATGAACTGCTGCGCATCCGCCGGGATTTCCCCCTCGGGCGTTTCGATCTGAACATCGAGCACAGTCAGTTGAACCTGGCGGATTACCAGGCGTTCCTGGCGCAGGAAGCCCAGAGCATCAACGCGTTTCGCGATCAGCAAAAAGGCGCCTTCAATGCCGAACGCGAGCGCTGGATCGCCAGCGGCCAGGCGCATTTCGACAGCGAAGAGCTGGTTCCAGAAGCGAGCGAAGACGCCCCTCTGGCCAGCGGTCAACAGAGCGTCGACAGCCACATCGCCGGCAACCTTTGGCAGGTTCAGGTCGAAACCGGCAGCCGCGTCGAGGCCGGTGACGTGCTGGTGATCCTGGAGTCGATGAAGATGGAAATCCCGCTGCTCGCGCCGATGGCCGGCGTGGTGCGCGAGATTCGCGTGCAGCCGGGTTCGGCGGTGCGTGCCGGACAACGCGTCGTGGTGCTTGAACTCGACTGAACCCCTTTCGAAAGGACGAATAGCATGAACATCAATCTGCAACTCGACGCCCTGCGCAACGCCTACCGCGACGGCAGCACCACGCCTCGTCAACTGCTATCAAGCCTGCGCGATAAAGCAGCGGCACTGAACCCGGACTATCACCTGTTCATCCATCTGCTGAGCGCCGAAGAACTGGAACCCTACCTCGCCGCCCTCGACGGCCGCGACATCGACAGCCTGCCTTTGTACGGCGTGCCGTTCGCGATCAAGGACAACATCGACCTGGCGGGCATCACGACCACGGCGGCCTGCCCGGCATTTGCCTACGTGCCGCAACGTTCGGCGACCATCGTCGAGCAACTGCTGGCCCTGGGCGCCGTGCCGCTGGGCAAGACCAACCTCGATCAATTCGCCACCGGCCTCAACGGCACGCGCTCGCCCTATGGCGCGTGCCCCAATAGCGTGTTGCCGGAGTATCCATCGGGTGGCTCCAGCGCCGGTTCCTCCCTGGCGGTGGCGCTCGGTGTCGCGAGTTTTGCCCTGGGCACCGACACTGCGGGCTCCGGGCGCGTGCCGGCGGCGTTGAACAATCTGGTGGGGATGAAAGCGACCAAGGGCCTGATTTCCACCGCGGGCGTGGTGCCGGCCTGTCGCACGCTCGATTGCGTGACGACCTTTACCGCGACCGCCCGGGAAGCGAGTCAGTTGCTCGCATTGACCGCCAAACTCGATCCACGGGACGAGTACAGCCGCGCTAATCCGCTGTGGAATGACGGCTCGGCGTTCGGCGCAGTGCGTGGGTTCCGTTTCGGTGTGCCCCGTGCGCAAGACCTGGAATTTTTCGGCTGCGCTGAAGGCCCGCAGCTATTTTCCGATGCGATCGATCGACTCAAGGCCCTGGGTGGCGAAGCGGTGGAACTGGACCTGTCGCCCTTTCTCGAAGCGGCGCGTTTGCTCTACGAAGGCCCGTGGGTGGCCGAACGCTACAGCGTGGCCGGCGAATTGATGGAACACAATCCCGAGGCCGTACTGCCTGTCATTCGCGCCGTATTGGCCAAGGCCCCGGCCGTCACGGGCGTGCAGACCTTCCGCGCCCAATACCGGCTGCAAGCGCTGAAAGCCTTGTGCGACAAAGCGCTGCAAGGCCTCGATTGCGTGGTCACGCCGTCCATTGGCCGCCCGGTCACCCTGGCAGAACTCGACGCCGAACCGGTACAGCGCAACTCCGAACTGGGCTACTACACCAACTTCATGAACCTGCTCGACTACGCCGCCGTCGCGGTGCCCAGCGCGTTCATGGACAACGGCTTGCCCTGGGGCGTGACCCTGTTCGGGCGGGCGTTCACCGATCAGTATCTGTTGAGCCTGGCCGATGGATTGCAGCGCCAGCAAGGACTGGCGGCCCCGGCACCGACCGCCGTTGCGCGCCATGACCGCGCGCGGCTGGTGGTCTGTGGCGCGCACCTGGATGGCCTGGCGTTGAACTGGCAGCTGAAACAGCGCGGCGCGCGCCTGGTGGAAACCACGTTCAGCTCGGCCGATTATCAGCTGCATGCGTTGGCCGGTGGCCCGCCGTTGCGTCCGGGCATGGTTCGGGTCAAGCACGGCGGCGTGGCGATTGCCGTGGAAGTCTGGGAATTGCCAAGCAGCGAACTGGGCTCGTTCCTCACCGGCATCCCGGCACCGTTGGGGCTGGGCAAGGTGCAGCTGGCGGATGGTCGCTGGGAAAGCGGGTTCATCTGCGAGGCCTATGGGTTGGAGGGCGCGGTGGACATCAGCCATCTGGGCGGATGGCGCGCCTACCTCAAAACTCTAGCCTGACCCCGCCCCCTGTAGGAGCTGCCGCAGGCTGCGATCTTTTGACTTTGTTTTTGATCGCAGCCTGCGGCAGCTCCTACAGGGATTGTTTGCGTCATGCATGGGAACGACCATTCGCGACGCACATGGAGCAGTTATTTCCCGCGCCAGCCCTTAGAATGCTTGCCATCGGATTGCTGACAATGGAACTGCCATGCCACTTCGTTCGCCGCTGTATTCCCAACGGTCGTTGGTCCTCACGCTGATCGCGTTGCTGGGCGCAGGCTTCCTGGCCACTTCCTTTCTCAGTTACTACGCCTCGCGAGCGTCGATCCGCGACAACATCGTCAACACCGAGCTGCCGCTGACATCGGACACCGTCTACTCGGAAATCCAGAAAGACCTGGTCCGGCCGATCCTGATTTCCTCGATGATGTCCCGCGACACCTTCATGCGCGACTGGGTGGTCAACGGCGAACGCGACACCGGGCAGATGACCCGCTACCTCGACGAGGTCATGACCCACTACGGTGCCTACACGGCGTTTTTCGTCTCCGACGCGAGCCTCACCTACTACCACGCCAAGGGTGTGCTCAAGCAGGTCAGGGTCACCGAACCCCGGGATGCCTGGTACTTCCGAGTGCGTGACATGAAGGATCCCTACGAGATCAACGTCGATCCGGACCTCGCCAACAAGGACAACCTGACCGTCTTCATCAACTACAAGGTCTACGACTACCACAACCGCTTCATCGGCGCCGCGGGTGTCGGGCTGACGGTGGATGCGGTGATCAAGCTGATCGACAAATACCAGCAGCGCTACCAGCGCAGCGTCTACTTCGTCGACACCTTCGGCCGCCTGGTGCTCACCGGGGCCGAGGGCGGGCCACAAGGCGCCCTGGCCGGGCAGACCCTGGCCGAGCTCGACAGCATGAAAAACCTGCTCAGCCAACTGCCCAAGCCCCACAGCGGCAGCTACGAATATTCCGGCCAGGGCCAGGGCCATTTCCTCAACGTGCGCTTCATCCCGGAGCTGAACTGGTACCTGTTCGTCGACAAGCGCGAAGACGGCGACCTCAGCGACATCCGCCGCTCGCTGTACCTCAACCTGCTGATTTGCCTGATCGTCACACTGATCGTGCTGGCCCTGCTCAACCGCGTGATCAAGCGCTACCAGGGACAGATCCAGACCCAGGCCACGCTCGACAGCCTGACGGAACTGCCCAACCGCCGCGGCTTCGACCTGCTGGCCGCGCAAGCGATGCAAGAAGCCCAGCGTGAACCCAGGCCGCTGACGGCGCTGCTGCTGGACCTGGACCACTTCAAGGCCTTGAACGACACCTACGGCCACCTGGCCGGCGATCAAGTGCTGATCGGCTTCGCCCGGGACCTGGAAAGCTGCCTGCGCCACTCCGACATCGTCTGTCGCTGGGGCGGTGAAGAATTCATCGTGCTGCTCAAGGACACCGACGGTGACGGCGGACAGGTGATCGCCGAGAAAATACGCCAGCATGTGGAGCGACAGCCCTATGCGTACAATGGCAACCGCTTGCAACTGACCGTCAGCATCGGCCTGACCACCCTGCAGCCCGATGACACCTTGCACACCCTGCTGTCCCGGGCCGATCATGCGATGTACCGGGCCAAACAATCGGGCCGCAACCGAATCTGCGTGGAACTGCCTCAACCTGCCTATGAAAAAGCCTGACCTCTGCCCCGCCTGCGGCGCAGCCAACGACTGCACCCTGGCCGACCCGCGAACCGCTGACCGGGCCTGCTGGTGCTACGGCGTCAGCATCGACCCGGCGGTGCTCCAGGCGCTGCCCGCCGAACTGCGCAACACAGCCTGCCTGTGTCCGCGTTGCGCCGAGGTTGAGGCGCAGTTGCAAGCAACGCCGCCGTCGATCAAGTAAGATGCGCGCCCCCTTTATTCACTGATCCTCACGTCATGCGCGTCGACCGTTTTCTCAGCAACCTGCCCTGCTTCAACCGCAAGCAGGTGCGCCTGTTGCTGGTGGAAAAACGCGTCCGGATCGACGGCAAGACCGTCAGCGATCCCCACGCCGACGTGCGCGAATTCAGCCGCGTCGAAGTCGACAACGAAGTGCTGCAAGCCGGCAAGCCGCTGCGCCACTTCATGCTCAACAAACCCGCCGGCTGCGTCAGCGCCACCCGCGACCCGCAGCACCCCACCGTCCTCGACCTGATCGCAGAACCGCACAAGGATGATCTGCACATCGCCGGGCGCCTGGATTTCAACACCACCGGCCTGATGCTCATCACCAACGACGGCAGTTGGTCGCGACGCCTGACCCAGCCGCAGACCAAACTGGCGAAGGTCTACTACGTTGAAACCGAGCAGGACATCGGCCCCGAATACGCGATCACTTTCCGCGAGGGGCTGTACTTCGCCTTCGAAGACCTCACCACCCAACCCGCCGGGCTGGAGCTGCTGGGCCCGAAATGCGCACGCCTGAGCATCGTCGAAGGCCGCTACCACCAGGTCAAGCGCATGTTCGGTCACTTCGACAACAAGGTGCTGCGCCTGCATCGCGAATCCATGGGCCCACTGGTGCTCGACAACGCGTTGAAACCGGGTGAATACCGCCCGCTGAGCGTTGATGAGATCGAATTGATCTAAGCAGCCTACCGCTGAGCAGAAGTTGTCGAACAATTTGCCAAAGGCACTTGCGCGATGACGTGACCCCTGCTTGAATCAGGAGGTCGGCCGAAATGTGACCGATGAGTCACAAGCTGTATCTAAGAAACTTTTTGCCGGTAGGGACCCTAGGGTTCCGGCCTCACCCGGCAAACTGCCCGCCAATAACAATACCCGTCGACCGGACTGCATTGGATCGACATGGGCTAACAATTTCCAGGGCGTATGCCTACCTGTCACAAAGCTCGTGCAATCTCTTTTGCGCGCATACCCGCTTGCCAGGAGTCTTATGACATGAGGCCAGAAATCGCTGTGTTGGATATACAGGGTCAGTATCGGGTTTACACGGAGTTCTATCGCGCAGACGCCGCAGAGAAGACCATTATCCTGGTCAACGGCTCGATGGCCACGACTGCGTCGTTTGCTCAAACCGTGAAGAATCTCCACCCGCAGTTCAATGTGGTCTGCTACGACCAGCCCTACGCGGGCCGGTCCAAAGCCCACAACCTGCACGAGAAATTGCTGACCAAGGAAGTCGAAGGGCAGATCCTCCTGGAGCTGATCGACCACTTCGCCGCCGAACACGTGCTGTCGTTTTCCTGGGGTGGCGCCGCGACCCTGGTCGCCTTGGCCCAACAGCCTCGGCGCATCGAAAAAGCCGTGATCAGCTCGTTCTCCCCGGAGATCAATGCGCACATGCTCGACTACCTCGAGCGCGGTGTGGATTACCTGGGCAGCCGTGACGGTGACCGGGTCGGCAACCTGGTCAACAGCACCATCGGCAAACACCTGCCGACGCTGTTCAAGCGCTTCAACTACCGCCACGTCAGCAGCCTGGCCGATCACGAATACGGGCAGATGCACTTCCACATCAGCGACCTGCTGCACAGCGACCGCCAGTGCTTCTTCAAGGCGGCGCAGAAAATCAACGTACCGGTGCTGTTCATGAACGGCGAATGGGACGAATACACCGCCGCCGATGGCGCCCGGTTGTTCGCCGACCACGTGCAAGACGCCACCTTCACGACCCTGGGCGCTACCGGCCACTTTCTCGACATGGAACACAAAGCCGCCTGCCGAGACAGCCGCAACGCATTACTGGGGTTCCTGAAGCCGGCACAGCACGATAGCCGACCGCGTTACCACTACGTTCAGGACCACCATGCATTGTCCCTCTGAAACAGCGTCATCGCGAGCAAGCCCCGCTGCCCTTACGTGATCCGTAGGCGCGAGGCTTGCCCGCGAACGACCGTCACAGGGTCCGTGCATGTGCTTCACCCGCGCTAAAGCCATCAAACGCAAAGAAAAACTTCATTTCCACGCGCACATCTGGTACAAAGTCTCCGCTCTGAGCGGGTGTCGTATAATGGCATTACTCCAGCTTCCCAAGCTGATAACGAGGGTTCGATTCCCTTCACCCGCTCCAACCGTATTCTTGTCTCACGTTGTTTGTTGACGGGGGATGCAGGTAAAGAAAAAACCGGCTTAGATCAGGCTGTGTGAAAACCTAGCAATCTGCGCGGCACTCAAAGAAAATGCTTCGTATCGAAAGATACGGAGCATTTTTCGTTATGGCCTACATCCAAGGACAGTCCCGCAGCCAGACCAGCCTATTTCCGGTCTCGCTGGAAGAGTTGATCCCCGAGGATCACCTCGTTCGCGTTATCGACCTTTACGTCGCCAAGCTGGATCTGGCGCGACTGGGCTTTGATAGAGCACTTCCTAAAAGTACCGGCCGGCCCTCTTACGATCCAGCCGATCAGCTAAAACTCTACCTCTACGGTTATTTCCAGCGGATCCGTTCATCACGGCGCCTCGAAGCCGAGTGTCAGCGCAATATCGAAGTGATGTGGCTGATCAATCGACTCAAGCCCGATTTCAAGACCATCGCCGACTTTCGTAAAGACAACAAACCCGCTTTCATCGCGACGTGCCGGGCCTTCGTCCAGTTTTGCCGCACGGCGGGTTTGATAACCGGCGAGTTGGTGGCCATTGATGGCAGCAAGTTTCAGGCGGTCGCCTCTTCACGGCGTCATACGAATTTGAAGCGGCTCCAACATCAAGAGCAGAAGCTGGAGAAGCGCATCGCCCAATATTTGGCAGAGCTGGACGAGGCAGATAAAACCGAAGCCGGCGAAAAGATTAACCGTAGTGCGATCAGAACGACTTTGACGCAACTTGAAGTCAGGCATTCCAATAACTTGACGTGCCAGTCGCTGATGAAATCGATGGAGCTTGAGCAATTCAATACCCACGAAAGCGATGCGCGAATGCTGCGAACGCACAAAGGGCCTCGGGTCGGGTACAACGTACAGACAGCCGTGGACGCTGAGAACTGCATGATCGTGCACCATGAAGTGACTCAGGACAGCGATGATCGCAAGCAACTTGAACCGATGGCCAAGGCCGCCAAGGAACAACTTTCGCAAGATGAACTGACGGTCACCGCGGATGCGGGCTACTCCAATGGCAAGCAGTTCCAGGCATGTGAGGATGAGAACATCACCGCTTATGTGCCTGTGGCGCGATCACTCAACTCCTGCGGCAAGGAACAGGCATTTTTCGATCGAACAGCATTTGCCTACGATGCGTCGCAAGATCGATATCAATGCCCTGCCGGAAAATGGCTGATCTTTAAACAGATCAGCAACAAAGGTCGGATCTATCAGTCGGCGCTCAGCGACTGTGCAAGCTGCCCGTTAAAAGCGCAATGCACCGAAGCCCAGCGCCGATACATCTCACGCCATCTGCACGAAAAGGCATTCGAGCGAATGGAGCAGCGAATGCAGGCGCATCCCGAAATGATGGTCAACCGCAGATCCATCGTCGAACATCCCTTCGGCAACCTTAAACAGTGGTTATTTGGTAACGCTCGCTTCTTGCTGCGACAGCTTGACGGCGCGAGAGCTGAAATGGCCTTGGCAGTGAACGCCTACAACCTGAAAAGAGCGATTAACGTATTAGGCGTGCGCCAGATGATGGCGTTGATGGGCTGAAAGGCCTTTTTTCGTCTGCTGTGAGCACAAAAGCAAACGCCCCGAACAAGTCGGGGCGTTTGTTGGAACCGTCATCAGCGTGTTTTCACACAGCCTGTAGATGGCCGGTTTTTTTGTGTCTAATATTTGGTGAAATTCAGCGTTTCATTTCCACTAGTCGATAAGCATGTAACCCCACCGCTGTAGTGACTAATCTGGACTCGTTAGCGTTTTTTTCTCACAATCCGGTTTTAGTATCATTTTTCATCAAGCATTAGCCTTTTCACACCTGCATAAATTAGCGTTTTCGCATAGGATCGACGTTCTGTTAGCGTTTTTCTTTCCTCAGTAAAGGATCTCGTCAATGCAAGTCGGTTTTAACACCCTCGCGAACCGCTACGACATCGCATTGGCGCAGCCTCTGCGCGTCGAGTCCACGATCGGCAGCACACGGGTCAGCCGCGAAAGCGACGGGCATGTGGAGAACCGGTATCCGCCAAGCTACCGACCCGCAGACGACTTTGCAGGACATTTCGAATTCGGCCTCAAGTACGAAGACATTCATCTCGAATTTTTTGCCCGCCTGTTTGCGGTCGTAGGGCCGCAGCCTGTCGAAGACTGGTGTCGACGAGAGCCTTTCGGCCAGTACGCCCGTCGCACAGGATTCCTTTATGAATGGCTGACAGGTGAACACCTGGATGTGCCGGACGTGACCAATGGTGCCTACGTTGATGCACTTTCGCCAAAAAAATACCTGACTCGTCGCCAGTCGTTACGAATTCGGCGTTGGCGAATCAATAACAATCTGCCGGGAACGGCTCAGTTCTGTCCCTTGGTTCGTCGAACAGCGCCCGTGCAGGACGCTCTGCAATTTGATCTGCGCGAAGCATTGGCCGAGTTGGATCAGGCCTTTGGCGCCGACATCCTGATGCGTACGGCCAGTTGGCTGACGTTCAAGGAGTCGCGTGCAAGCTTTCTGATCGAAAAGGAAGCCGACCAGGCTGATCGTATCCAGCGGTTTGCCCATGTCATTGCCCAATACTGCGGTCATATCGAAAACTCGTTGAGCAACGACAGCCTGCAGTCCCTGCAAGTCGGCATTCTGGGACATGACGCCATCGGCCTGGGCTTGCGGCGCTCTCCTGTATTTGTGGGGCAAGCCACGATGCGCGAGGACATCGTGCACTACATTGCGCCCCACTCCAGGGACCTTGACTCACTACTGGCGGGCCTCAACGAATTTGAGATTGCAACACGTGGTGCGGAATCGCTGGCGCGTGCCGCTGTGTTGGCATTTGGCTTCGTCTATATCCATCCCATGCGCGATGGCAATGGTCGGATCCACCGTTTCTTGATCAACGACACCTTGATTCGAGACAAGGCAGTGCCCGATGGCGTCATTCTGCCAGTATCAGCCACCATCACCAGCTCGATCGACTTCCGGGCCGGCTACGACCGTACGCTCGAAGTGTTCTCGCGACCTTTCATGCGCCGTTACGCGACGGCGTATCGCTTCGGCGAACTGGTGACCGACGAGGACGGGACCCTCAGCAACTTCATCTTCGATGAATATGAAGATGGCTGTTTTGCCTGGCGGTATCCGGACCTGACCGAACACGTCCTGTACACCGCGCGCGTTGTCGAGCACACGATTCGCACGGAAATGGCGGATGAAGCGCGCGTACTGTTGATCTTTCAGCGAGCACAGGAGCAGTTGAAAGAGGTGCTGGAGATGCCCGACCAGGATGCGAATCGCATCATCCGCTCCATCAAGGAGAATGGTTGGGTGGTTTCGGGCAAGCTGAAGAAAGGGTATCCGCAGCTTGAGGATGAGCGCATGGCGGAACGAGTTGTGGAGGCTGTGCGTTCGGCGTTTGAAGATCGCGAGATGGGAAGCAGTGAAGAGAAATAAATCCGTCCCCTGTCCCTTTTCGAGGGCAAGGAATTTTGGCTCTGGGTACGGGAGCGTCAGGCTTGCTGCTCGGTGCCGCGGCAATTGCAAACCCTGCCTCGGTAATAGCACCCGTTCTGGCGGGTGCGAGTGTTACAGCAGGGGCAGCCACCATAACGCTGGCTTTCAGAACGGCAAGAGAAGCAACGGCAAGAAGCACTCAATGGTTTCAGACGGTGGCTAGGGTCCTGGATCGTCCGCCTCGATATTCAACTTTGTCATTGCCGGGTTTGCCGCCATCGTTCTCCACCTTGAACCTTGATCCACCGCCACCATACAGTCAATCGATAGCCCTGACTCCCATTGCCCCCATACATTCGACTGCACGCGGTGCATCACCTCAAGCTGGACGTCTATCGCAAAGCACACGGTTTGCGAGAGACCAGGAGAACCTCTTGAATCAACCCGAGCTTCCCACAGCCCGGATGAGTGAGCTTTCGCAACTGCAATTCATAGATGAAACTAATTCCGCAGCCAGGACAATCAGACGCTCAAGCTAAGACGTGGATTTGCTCTCGAATCTCATCAGGCATTAGCCTTTCCACAAGCACTGGATCTATAGGTGCCGGCTTGTTGGCTCCTGCACGCAAAATCTCGCAATACACCCAACCCTCTCCTTTCAGGCTTGCCCAAAGCCATGTCTGCAGCGGCCTTCTAGACTCGATTCCTATCGCTGTCCCACCGAGCCAGGACGACTTGGTGGTTATAGTGTTGATTAAAAACAACCAGTAGGTATAGTAACCACAAGCACACCACAGGGAGGTGATGTGAATAGCCGATTTTTGATAAGCCAACTCGTTGCGGACGGCTGGTATCTGGTACGAATCAGAGGCAGCCATCATCACTTCAAGCATCCGACCAAACCGGGGCTGGTGACAGTCCCTCACCCGAAGAAAGATCTTCTCAAGAAAACGGCCATCAGTATTTTGCAGCAGGCGCTGCTCTGACAGACACTGTGCCGAGTCCTCGGAGGACAATGACAATGCTTTACCCGATTGCGATTTCAATGGGAGATGAGGAGCACGCCTGGGGCGTTGAAGTCCCTGACATCCCGGGCTGCTTTTCCGCCGGGGAAGATCTGGATGATGCGATGGCGATGGCCCGAGAAGCCATAGAAGGCCATTTCGAGATCTTGGCCGAAGGGGGTTCAGCCATTCCCCCCGCAAATAAAGTGACACTGCACGCAGCCAACCCAAAGTACGCGGGATGTGCGTGGGCTCTGGTGGACATCGACGTTACCAAATATTTGGGCAAGGCCCAGAAGCTGAACATCACACTGCCTGGGTACCTGCTAAACCGTATCGATGAATACGTGCTGCACCATCCGGAAGAGAAAAGCCGTTCGGGCTTTCTGGCTTCGGCAGCACTCAAGGTATTGCAGCAGAGCTGATAAGCTTACTGCAGCGATCTATCAACCGGCCCGAGTGGCCGGTTTTTTGTGGCCGGAATTTAATGAATGTTGGATCTCAGGCGACACCATTTCTAAAAAAAGCAACGTCCTACAAAAGTCTGGGAAATGTCCGTACACTCGCGCATTGCTGTGCCATTGTCATGAGATCTATAGTCCGAGCGCGCCCCAAATGGCGTATCGGGTTTGGCGACTCGATGGCAAGGCACAGAAATCTCCGGCCAGCTCGGAGCGTTTCTGAACGCACTTGGCTACCTGTTTTTTGGTGGCTGTGCGTGGGAGATCTTCGGGTCTGCCGGTTTGTGCCTTGTCCGGTTCGCCAACCCGCGTACAGCTACCACCCTTTGTTTGGCGACGATGAGTGGTAGTTCACCTAACTTCAAGGTAATCACTCATGAAAGAATATGTGGCTCTAACCAGCAACGCCGACGACCTCCCCTCGTTTTACGTCAACACCACTCAACCGCTGCACTCGCTGCTCAGCAGTGCCCGTTACCGAATCGGTGCCGTGACGCAGGTTCTCGAAAACCTCGCGATGCGAGGTGAAATCAGCACCGACTCGGTCATCCTCAGCGACTTCGCATTGTTGTGTTGCATTCCTTTGCGCGATGGCTGCGATGTGCTGGACGTAATTGCTCGGCACATGGACGCCGAACCGTCCTGACGTAACACCTTGCTCACGATGTGGTCTGGCAGGCAACACGGATGTGACTGTGCGACCGTCATCGCGAGCAGGCTCGCTCCCACAGGGTTTGCGATAACCCAAACCATCTCAGCAGAGCACCACTACCATGACTCAAAACATCTACGACGATCCCGGATTTTTCCACGGCTACAGCCAGATGGCCCGCTCGATTGGCGGCCTCGATGCCGCACCGGAATGGCCGGCGCTGCAGTCGATGTTGCCGCTGATGCATGGCTTGAAGGTGGTGGATCTCGGTTGCGGTTACGGCTGGTTTTGCCGTTGGGCCAATGAGCAAGGCGCCCACAGTGTGTTGGGCCTGGACGTTTCGCAGAAAATGCTCGATCAGGCTCAAAGCACAACGTCTGCCAGCAATATCCGCTACGAACGCTCAGACCTGGAACAGCTCGATCTGCCGGCAGACAGTTTCGACCTGGCCTACAGCTCTCTTGCGCTGCATTACATCAAGGACTTGCCCGGGCTGTTCGCGAATATCCACGCAGCGCTCAGACCCGGTTCACGTTTTGTGTTTTCCATCGAGCATCCGATCTTCATGGCGCCGCGTAATCCCGGCTGGATCACCGATGCCGAAGGCTGCAAGAGCTGGCCGGTCGATGGTTATCAGAGGGAAGGCGAGCGTGTGACCAACTGGTTGGCCGACGGCGTGATCAAGCAGCATCGCACCCTCGGCACCTTGCTCAACACATTGATTGGCGCTGGTTTCAGCATCCAGCATGTCAACGAATGGGGCCCCACGGATGCCGAGGTTGAAGCGCAACCGGCATTGGCCGAAGAGCGGGAGCGACCGATGATGCTGCTGGTCGCGGTACAGCGCTGATAGATGAATCAGCGCGTCGCCACCAGAAACAAACGCGGGAACGGCAGCAATACCGAACCATCGGCCAATGCCGGATAGGCCTGCTCGATTGCAGTCTGATACTGCTGCAGATACTGCGCGCGTTGTGCCTCATCCAATGGTTCGAGGAACGGCCGCAAGCCGCTGCCCTTGAACCACTCCACCACACCCGACGCGCCGCCCGCCAGCGGATGATGGTACGTGGTGCGCCATACATCGACGCGGGTGCAACAGGCTTTGAGCATTGAGTAATACGCGCTGGCATCGGCCATTTCGGTCCGTTGTGCGGCGACGCTCGCCAGTTTTTCGGCCCACGGGCCTTGTGCCGCGACTTCGCGCATCAAGCGGTGCGAGGGTTGATTGAGGTTGTCCGGCATCTGGATCGCCAGGCTGCCACCGGGGGTGAGCTTGCTCACCAGCGCAGGCAGCAATGTTGCGTGATCAGGTACCCACTGCAGCACGGCGTTGGCGAAGATCACGTCGAATGGGCCGGTGTCATTCCAGGTGTCGATGTCCGCGATGTCGAACTGCACCTGGGGCAGGCGCTTGCGTGCGGCCTCGATCATGTCGGTTGAACTGTCCAGCCCGCGCACCGTGGCGTCGGGGAAGCGTTCCACCAGCAACTCGGTCGAGTTACCGGGACCGCAACCGATGTCGATGGCCGAGCGCACTGATCCAGCGGGGATGGCGGCCAGCAGGTCGCGAGCGGGACGGGTGCGTTCATCTTCAAAAGCGACGTATTGTTTGGCGGACCAACTCATTGCGTTCTCCTGTTGGTGCGTTGTCTGGGGCTTGGCTGACAACGGGTTCGCTACGATACATCGACTGGTGGGTGGTGCTCTATTGCACCTTGAACATTGCGGTAGTCTTTCGGCCGCCTTCGCTGGCAAGCCAGCTCCTACAATGGATCGGGTGCGGCCGGTAGAGATGGGGCGGCCATGAGGGTGCTTTCGCTGGCAAGCCAGCTCCTACAGTGGATTGGGATGCGGCCGGTAGAGATTGGTCGGTTATGAGGACGCCTACGGGATTTTCCATTGGAGCGGGTAAAAAGCCGAATTTTCATCTCGCCACCGATGTCTGAATTTCAGGTGCATCCCCAATAAGGAAAAACGGCCATGAAATTCGCAAAAATCGCCCAGAAACTGGCTCTCTGGACCGGCAGCCCCACGACGTTCCTCGGGGCGATTATCCTGATTTTAGTGTGGGGGGTGAGTGGGCCGATTTTCGGTTTCAACGATACCTGGCAGCTGGTCATCAACACCTCGACCACCATCATCACCTTCCTGATGGTGTTCCTGATCCAGAACACCCAGAACCGCGACACGGACATCCTGCATCTGAAGGTCGATGAGTTGCTGCGGGTAACGAAAGAGGCGCAGAACGCGATGCTCGGGCTCGAGGCGCTGGACCTCAAGGAGCTGGAAGCCTTGAGAAAACACTACCGCAGCCTCGGCGAAGGCCAGACCATTTCCATCGACGGCACCGTGGTCCAGGAGAAAGGTAAACAGGATCTGAATAAATGCTGATCGATGTTACGCGGGTGACCCAAGGTCACCCGCGTATGCGAAGGGTCAGCGACTGGCTTGCAGGGCCCTGGCCATCTGCAGGTGATTTTGCAGCTTTGGCAGGGTCTCTTCAGCGAACGCCTTGATCTGCGGCACGTCGGTGGTCTGCGCCGTTTGCTCGAGCTGCTCGATGGCTTGCTCGGTGGTCTTGACCTGACTGGCCGCGTAAGCCTCATCGAAGGACGCACCTTCCGAGACTGGTGGCATCAGGGCCTTGGCTTTTTCCACTACCTCTTCGCGCGGTGCCACCGGCAGATCCAGTTGCTTGGCGATTTTCGCCAGATGCTGGTTGGCGGTGGTGCGATCGTTGATCACCACGATGGTGTAGTCCTTGACCTCCTTGGACTCGGACTTCTGGTGCGCCAGGCGACTGGCTTCGATGTCGGCAATGCCCTGGGCCGACGCATCGTTGATGAATTCGGTGGGGCTCTGGGCGAAGGCGCTGGTGGCACACAGGCCCAGTAATGCGGCCAGGCCGCCATTGCGTAATCGGGTGGCCATGCGGTTCATGGTCGCGCCCTCCTCGGTAAAAATTCAAACGGGAGCTTTCGCTCCCGCTTCTCGATCAAAACCACCTGCATCGATTACTTGGACTTCTGTCCAGGCTTGCGGCCCATCGGTTTCGTAGGCTCTTTATCGACGGTCGTGGTAGTGGTTTTCCCACCTTTGCGACCGGCTTCAGACGCCTTCGTTCGATCATTGGCGAAGTTTCCCGAGTTCGAGTTTCTTGAGTTAGGCATGATTCTCTACCTCTTGATGATGATCTCGGCGAGCTGTAGCCCGCATAGAATCTGAATTTGCGCGCATCAAAAGGTTTAGAAAACCTGGAATCGTCTCGACGAACGGTGGCGAAATTTTCAGACGAGTCGCAGTGCAACTGACGCGTCCCTACGTCCAGCGTCAAGCCTTGTTCGTCACCAGCCCAGGCAGTGCATGCGCCAAGGCGTTGATGGCAAAACCGATAAACATTACCCCGCACAAGCGGGTGATCGCCAACTCATGGCGTTGATACAAGGTGCGTACCTGGCGCGCACCGACGATGCCGATGAGGATAGCGTAGGCCATCAGGCCGCCGACGAAGCTCAACACGATCAGCCACGGCAACATCGACCAGGTCAGCAACTCTGCCCGGCTGGACAATAGCGCCGTGAAAGTGGCCACAGCCACCGGGTAGGCTTTCGGATTGGTCAGGCCAAACAGAATGCCGTGCCAGAACGGCCGCCGCGCCGGCCCCTGCGGCGCCTCGACACCCCGTTGACGCGCGCGCACCGCACGCCAGCCGAGCCAGAACAGGTAGAGCCCGCTAAGCACGCCCAGCACATCGAACGCGGTGCTGCCGATTTCCCGCGCACCGACGATCGCTATCAGCGCGGTGCTGCACCAGACCACGTCGCCCAACAAATGCCCGCAGAGAAATCCCGCTCCCGCCCGCCGCCCGTGCGCCGCGCCGATACCGAACACCGCCAATACGCCCGGCCCTGGCGTGATGCCATAAATGAAGCCCGAGGCGAGAACGGCCATTAGCAGTGAGGGGGTCATGGGGAGTCCTTATGAGTTGTTTTGCTGAATGGGCGCCAGTCTATATCACCTGCGGCGCGCTCGATTTGTGCATTCAACCAGTTCAGGGCCTGATCCCCGCCTCGCCGCTTGTGCCACACCAGGACAAAGGTGAACGACGGAATGTGAAACGGTGGCGGGACGACGATCAACGACGACTCGTCGATGTCGCGCAAACCCCGGGAAGCGACGGTGAGGATCAGGTCGGTGCCGCTGATGAATTGCGGCGCGACGCTCCAGTGCGGCAGGCTGATCGCGACGCGACGGCGCTCGCGCAAGGTGGTCAGGGCTCGTTCGATTTCCGGGGTGCCGCTGCCGCGCATTTCCAGCAGAACATGGGGCCGCGCCAGATAGCTCGGCAGGTCGAGGACAGCGTCAGCGGGGAGGCTGTGGCGGTCCACCAGGCAGGCGTAATGCTCCTCGAACAGCGCCGTGCTGCGCAACTCATTGGGCATTTCCGGAAACACCCCGGCGGCGACATCGATATCGCCGTTGAGGACTCCATCGAGCATGCCTTCACGGCTGCCATGACTGATTTGCAGGTCGATGCCAGGCGCTTCGCGACGCAGCGTACGGATCAACCCTGGCAGGACGATGGCGGCGCCGTAATCGGACATCGCCAGGCGAAAGGTTCGTTTGGCCGTGGCCGGATCGAAGGTGTTCGGAGCCAGCAGCGATTGCACCTGGGCCAGGGCCTCGGCCAGCGGCGCCGTCAACTCCAGCGCTCTTGGCGTCGGCACCAGGCTAGCGCCGGCGCGCACCAGCAGCGGGTCGTCGAGCAGATCACGCAGCCGCGCCAATGCATGGCTGACGGCAGGCTGGCTCAGGTGCAGGCGCTCGGCCGCACGGGTCACATGTTGCTCGTTGAGCAAGGCGTCGAGGATCACCAGCAGGTTGAGATCGATGCGGCGCAGATCATTCATCTGATGCATGTTCTGGATAGTAAAACGGAATTTAAATCTGCGCGACGAATACTCTAGAGTCCAGCAAAACCTGTTGGAGAATGACCATGAGTACGTTGCATTGGGCGGGCCTGTTGCTGCTTGCCGCGTTCGCCGGTGCGGTAGTGCCGTTTCAGAGTGCGATCAATGTCAATCTCGGGCGCGGCCTGGGTCATCCGTTGTGGGCGACCCTCGCTTCATTGGTGGTGAGCATTTTGGTGTTGCTGCCGATCATGCTGGCAATGTGCTTGCCGTTGCCATCGCTGGCGTTCATCGCCAGGGCGCCGATGTGGATGTGGGCTGGCGGGGCGTTTGGGGTGTGTTTTATTTCGTTGGCGCTGGTGTTGCTGCCCAGGCTAGGCGCTTCAGGGTTCATGGCGTTGGCGCTGGCGGGGCAAGTGGTGGCGTCGCTGCTGCTGGATCACTTCGGGTGGTTTGGGTTGGTGGAGCGGCAGGTGACATTGCCCAAGCTGTTGGGGGCGGTGTTGTTGATCGCCGGTGTGGTGTTGATTCAGTTTGGTGATTCGGCTGGAAAAGCGATGACTGCGACGTCTTGAGGATCAAAAGATCGCAGCCTGCGGCAGCTACAAGGATGCGTGGTCCTTGTGGGTGCTGCCGTAGCCTGCGAATCGTTAAAACTTGTCGAGGGTGCGCAGCTTCTGCGGCAGGCCCCAGAGCAACAGCGCCACGGCGATCAGCGCGCAGACACCGATGACGTACAGTGCCGGTGTGGTGCTGCCGGTCAGGTCCTTGATCCGTCCGACCATGACCGGGCTGACGATGCCACCGAACTGCCCCAGGGTGTTGATCACCGCGATCCCGCCCGCCGCACCTGCGCCGGCACCGGCCAGCAGTTTCGGCGGCAGGGTCCAGAAGCTCGGGATGGAGGCGATGATGCCGGCACCGAGCAAGCCCAGGGCGACGATCAGGAAGGTCGTGTGGTTGGCGAAGATACCGGCACAGAAGAACCCAATTGCGCCGACGGCGACCAGACCGGCGACAAACTTGCGTCGCTCGCCAGAGGCATCGGACAGGCGCCCGATCACCACCATGCTGATGGCGCCGCAGATGTACGGGATGGCCGTCAGCAGGCCGATCATCACCGGGCTCTCGGTACCCGCGCTGCGGATCAGTTGCGGCGCCCAGAAGTTCAGGCCGTAGGACGCCACCTGGATCAGGAAGTAGATCAGGCCGAGGGTCAGGAAGCCCGGAATCCGCAGCGCGGCGAGCAGCGAGCCGCCACTCTTGTGCGGTTCATGGTGGGCGATGCGACTGGCCAGCAGGGTCTTCTCCGACGGGGTCAGCCAATGGGCGTCTTCGATGCGGTCCTTGAGCAAGGTCAGCACCAGCAGGCCGAGGCCGATGCACGGCACGCCACCGAGCAGGAACAACCAGTGCCAGCCACGCATGTCCAGGAAGCCATCAAGGTGTTGCAGCACCAGACCGGAGAACGGTGCGCCAACCAGGCCGGCGAAGGCGGAGGACAGGAACAGCATCGAGGTGATGCGCCCGCGATAGTGCTGCGGGAACCACAGCGTCAGGTAATACAACACGCCCGGGGCAAAACCCGCCTCCATCGCGCCGATCACGAAACGCAGGGCGTAGAACTGCCATTCGCTGTTGACGAAGACCATGAGCGCGGTGGCCAGGCCCCAGGACATCATGATCCGGGCAATCCAGCGCCGGGCGCCGACCTTGTACAGCATCATGTTGCTCGGCACTTCGAAAATCACATAACCGACCACGAACAACCCGGCGCCGAGGCCGTAGGCGGTGTCGCTCAGGCTCAGGTCGGCCTGCAACTGAAACTTGGCGAAGCTGATGTTGATGCGGTCGAAAAACGCGAACAGGTAGCAGACCATGATCAGCGGCATCAAGCGCCAGGCGACCTTGCTGACCAGGGCTTTTTCTTCATCGTGGCTAACGGCCGGGCTCGCCCCGGCCTCCAGTGCATTGAGGCTCATTGCGGTTCTCCAGGCGGACTGCCCTTGGGGTGTCCGATTGTTTTTGTTGTCTGGTTGGTGACGATGTTCTTCTGTAGGAGCCGGCTTGCTGGCGATGTGGTGGGTCAGTCGACATTGATTTTGACTGGACGGGCCTCATCGCTGGCAAGCCAGCTCCTACAGGTTCGCGGTGGTCAGGAGGGCACGGGGTGCAGGTCGCAATTGCGTCCGGCCTTGGCCAGCTGGCCCGGCACTTCGTGGCCGAGCAGCGCCGGCAATCCTCGGGACAGCTTGAGCAACAGCGGCAGGTCGATGCCGGTCGTTATGCCGATTTCATCGCACAGGTTCACCAGGTCTTCAGTACAGATATTCCCCGAAGCGCCCGGCGCAAACGGGCAGCCGCCAAGACCACCCAGCGCCGCGTCGAAACGTCGGGCACCGGCCTCGTAGGCGGCCAGCACGTTGCACAGGCCCAGGCCGCGGGTGTTGTGGAAGTGCAGGGTCAGGTCCGCTGGCGATACCCGCTGCAACACCCGCCGCACCAGGCGCTCGACCTGCCGCGGATTGGCCATGCCGGTGGTATCGGCCAGGGTGATGCCGTGGATGCCAAGCTCCTGATAGGCCTCGACGATCTGCAACACCCGGTCCTCATCGATCTTGCCTTCGAACGGGCAACCAAAGGTCGTGGCGATACTCGCGTTGAGGCGCACAGGCGTGCCCTGCGCAAACTGGACGATCTCGCCAAACGCCGCCAACGAGTCTTCGCAGCGCATGCGCATGTTCGCCAGGTTGTGGGTCTGGCTGGCGGACATCACCAGGTTCAATTCATCGGCACTACAGGCCAGTGCCCGTTGCGCGCCCTTGAGATTGGGGATCAACGCGACATAGATCATCCCCGGTTGGCGGGTGATGCCCTTGAACACCAGTTCTCCGTCACGCAATGCCGGAATGGCCTTGGGCGACACGAACGAGCCGGCCTCGATACGGCTGAACCCGGCCAGCGACAGTTGATCGATCAACGCGATCTTGTCGACGGTTTCCACCCAGGTCGGCTCGATCTGCAAGCCGTCGCGCGGGGAGACTTCCTGAACGATCAGGCGCTCGGAATAATCGGTGATCATTGCACCACTCCTTCGACTTTCAGGCGTTCGATGTCCGCCACGGTGAGGCCCAGTTGAGCAAGGATGCCGTCGGTGTGCTGGCCCAGTCCCGGGCCCGACCAGTTGACGCCACCGGGGGTCTCCGACAATTTCGGCACGATGCCCGGCATCTTCACCGTGGCGCCGCCCGGCAGTTCGGCATTGAGCAGCATGTCCCGCGCCTGATAATGCGGATCGGCGACGATGTCGGCCACCGAATAGATACGTCCGGCCGGCACTTCGGCGGCTTCCAGCGCTGCCAGTACGTCGTTGATCGGCAGGCTGCTGGTCCAGTGGGTGATCGCCGCATCGAGCAGGTTGCTCTTGGCCGCACGGCCGTCGTTATGGGCGAATTCGGGGGCGTCGGCCAGGTCCTGGCGGCCGATGGTCAACATCAGGCGCTTGTAGATCGGGTCGCTGTTGCCGGCGATCACCACGTAGGCGCCATCGGCCGTGAGGTAAGTGTTGGACGGTGCGATGCCCGGCAAGGCACCGCCACTGCGCTCACGCACATGGCCGAGCATGTCGTATTCCGGCACCAGGCTTTCCATGACGTTGAACACGCTTTCGGCCAGCGACACATCGACGATCTGCCCACCACCCTGCCCGGTCTTGACCCGCAGCAGCGACATCAGCGCGCCGATTACCGCGTGCAGCGAGGCCAGGGAATCGCCGAGGCTGACGCCCACCCGCGCCGGTGGCGAACCGGGGGTGCCGGTGGTGTAGCGGATGCCGCCCATGGCCTCGCCTATGGCACCGAAACCCGGACGATCGCGGTACGGACCGGTCTGGCCGTAACCGGAAATCCGCACCAGGGTCAGGTTGGGGTTGAGGGCGTGCAGCACGTCCCAACCGAGGCCGAGTTTTTCCAGGGCGCCGGGACGCAGGTTTTCGATCAGCACGTCGGCGCTGGTCGCCAGTTGCTTGACCAGTTCGATGCCTTCAGGGGATTTGAGGTTCAGTGCCAGGGACTTCTTGTTGCGCGATTGCAGGTACCACCACAGCGAGGTGCCTTCGTGCAGCTTGCGCCATTTACGCAGGGGATCGCCCTGGCCCATGGCTTCGATCTTGATCACTTCGGCGCCGAACTCGGCGAGCATGCGCGCGGCGAACGGCGCGGCAATCAGCGTGCCGATCTCGATCACTTTGATCGCACTCAAGGGGGCAGTCATCGCGGGGTACCTCTTGTTCTTGGAATATGCGCCAAGGCTAGAGGACAGGGAGCTTGGGAATCCAACCTTCAGTTGGCAACGGGCGTTCGCGAAACGCGAATGCTTTGGGAGATTGTCGTGACCTCAGGCCGCCTTCGCGAGCAAGCCCGCTCCCACATTTGAATGCATTTCCCTGTGGGAGCGGGCTTGCTCGCGAAGACGCCGGCCCGGCCAATGAACAACTCAGAGTTGCTCCCGCAAATGCTCAAACAACATCCGGCTCACCGGCGACAGCAGTGCTTCATCACGCACCACCACGATCAAGGCGCGATCCGACCACTCATCGGTCAATGGCACGGCCGCCAGCCCAAGGGCCCGACCAAACAATTCATAGGCCCGCTGCGGGAGAACGCCAATCCCCATGTTGGCCTGGACCATGCGGCACATGGCGTCGAAGCCCGGCACATGGATCCGCACCCGCAGCACCCTGCCCGCCTCACGCGCCGCCGCATGGGTGCGCATGTTGATGGAACTGGCGGCGTGCAACCCGACGTAATCGCTGTCCAGCGTATCGGCAAACGCCAGGCTCGACCGGCTCGCCAATGGATGATGCGGCGGCATCAACACCACCAGTTTGTCCTGGCGATACAGCACGCTGTGCAGGCCCTTGATGTCGCTGTCAGCGGAGCAGATGCCGAGATCCGCCACACCGTCCAGGACACCCTGGATCACCCCGGCACTGGGCCGTTCCTCGAGATCGGTCTTGACCTGCGGATGACGCTCGGAAAAATCCCGCAAGTCTTCCGGCAGGAATTGAATGATCGCCGACAGATTGGCGAGCATCCGTACATAACCGCGCACACCGTGGCTGTGCTCCCCCAGTTCCAGGCCCATTTTCTCGACGTTGAACAACATCTGCCGGGCATGGTGCAGTAAGGTTTCACCCGCCGGCGTCAGCGTCATGCCCTTGGCCTGGCGCACGAACAGGCTGATACCCAGCGCCTCCTCCAGCTCCATCAAGCGCTTGCTCGCCGCCGACACCGCAATCGCCTCACGCGCGGCAGCACGAGTGAGCGTGCCCTCCTCGTGGACCGCGACAAACAGTTGCAGGGTGATCAGGTCGAGACGGCGGATCAGGCTTTTTTGCAGCATCGGACACTCGGCTAAGGCGGCTCGGGCGAAAGTCGCAGCATAGCGCCCTTCGCCCGCGACGTGCCGTGGTTGAACCGCCCGAGCATGATAAAGTCGCCGCCCATCAGACCTTTTGCTTCGAGACGACCACCGCAATGACCGATTTCCAGGATGTCGATGCCCAACTTGAAGACTGGAACGCCTTGCGCACCAGCGCTGCGTTCGACGGTCTGCTGGTGGGTAATGGGGCCAGCCGGGCGGTGTGGGACGACTTCGGCTACGACTCGCTGTTCGAAAACGCCCGCACCGTCGAAGAAAAACCCCTCAGCCCGTCCGAGCTGAGCGTGTTCGAGGCGCTGCAGACGCGCAGTTTCGAGCAGGTGCTCAGCGCCTTGAAAACCACCAGCCGGGTCAACAAGGCCCTGGCCGTCAGCTCCGCCGCGCCGCGCAATCGTTACTACGCGATCAAGGAAGCGCTGATCAACACCGTGCACGCGGTGCACATTCCGTGGCGGTTGGTCGAGGCGTCGAGCCTGGCGACCATCAGCCAGGAACTGGGCCGCTATCGCACGGTGTTCACCACCAACTACGACTTGCTCAATTACTGGGCGATCCAGCAGCAACCCGAGGCGATCACCGATCTGTTCCAGGGGGCAGAACCGGCCTTCGACCTGAGCGTTACCGCCACCGACAAGACCCGCCTGCTGTACCTGCACGGCGGCCTGCACCTGGTGCGCAACCAGGACGGCACGGCGCGCAAACTGATGTCGACCGAGGGCACGTTGCTGGGCAACTTCGCCATCAACAACACGATCAAGACCCTCGATGACGTGCCCTTGTTCATCAACGAAGGGCCGAGCGCGGACAAGCTCAAGACCATCCGCAGCTCCGATTACCTGTCGTTCTGCTATGACCAGTTGCTCGGCCATGGCGATGGCTTGTGCATCTTTGGGCATGCACTGGGTGAGCAGGACAGCCACATCGTGCACGCCTTGCGCCTGGCGAAACCGAAGGTGGTGGCGATCTCGATCTACCCGCGCAGCAAGGCGTTCATCCAGCATCAGAAGCGGCATTACGCGAAGGTGTTCGAAGGGACCGGGGTGGAGTTGCGGTTTTTTGATTCGAAGACACATGGGCTGGGTAGCCCGAAGCTATCGGTACCAGTCGAAGTTTAGTGTTGCCCGATCTGACGCTTTCGCGAGCAAGCCCGCTCCCACAGTTGATCTGCGGCGTTCACAAATTCCCTGTGGGAGCGGGCTTGCTCGCGAAGCTCTTAAAGCTGACTCATTCCTCGCTGCTATGCACCACCACCAGCAACTGCGCCTGCACCTCGCCCACCGAGCGTATCCGGTGCGGTTTCTGTGAGTTGAAGTGCAGCGCATCGCCCCGGCTGAGCAGCACCCGCTCGTTGACGAAATCCACTTCCACCTGCCCCTCGTGGACGAATAGAAATTCTTCGCCCAGGTGTTCCTTGAAGGCTTTGTCGGTAAATTCTGTCGGCGGGTAAATGATGAACGGCAGCAGGCTGCGTTCGCTGACCTGATGGGCCAGCACAGCGTAGCCCGGATTGTCGCCGCTGGCACCCAGTGGCTGGCGCTCATGGCTGCGCACCAGGCTGTAGCTGTCGAGGCTGACCTTGTCTTCGGAAAACAGCTCCTCGACCTTCACGTTCAGTGCCTTGGCCAGTTTCAACGCGGTCGCAATCGACGGCGTGTTCAGGCCGCGTTCGACTTTCGACAGATAACTCTTGGTCATGCCGGATTTTTCCGCCAATGCCTCAAGGGTTACGCCAAGTTTTTTTCTCAATAATTTCAAACGGATAGACATGTAGAACGATTAATCCATCAAGGAGGTGACGAATTGTCCTTGCTCATGACACAAGGTGTCATATAGCATCTTTCGTGTCATCTGCATGACCCAGCCAAAGAGGACATCGATATGGCCACGACATTAGCACTGCCCAAAGATCAACTGGTCAAGCAAGCGCTGAACCAGATGCAAAACACCCTTGCGGATAATACGTGGACCGACCGGCAAAAGCTGGCCCTGACCTGCCGCATTCTGTTCGAGAATGGCCATGACTCCGGCCTCGCCGGGCAAATCACCGCCCGTGGCCCGCAGCCTGGCACCTATTACACTCAACAACTGGGCCTGGGTTTCGACGAAATCACCGCGGGTAACCTGCTGCTGGTCAACGAAGACCTGGAAGTGCTCGAAGGCCACGGCATGCCCAACCCGGCCAACCGCTTCCACAGCTGGGTGTACCGCGCCCGCCCGGATGTGAATTGCATCATCCACACCCACCCGACCCACGTCGCGGCGTTGTCGATGCTGGAAGTGCCGCTGCAGATTTCCCACATGGACCTCTGCCCGCTCTATGACGACTGCGCGTTTCTCGAAGGCTGGCCCGGCGTACCGGTGGGTAATGAAGAAGGCGAATTGATTGCCGGTGCCCTGGGCGACAAGCGGGCGATCCTGCTTTCCCACCACGGCCAGTTGTCCACCGGCACCACCATCGAGGAGGCCTGCGTGATTGCCCAACTGATCGAACGTGCCGCCAGGTTGCAGTTGCTGGCGATGAGCGCCGGAACCATCAAGCCGATCATTCCCGAGCTGGGCCGAGAAGCCCATGACTGGATCGCCCGGCCCAAGCGCCACGCCGCCGCCTTCAATTACTACGCCCGGCAGAACCTGCGTCGACACGCCGATTGCCTGAACTGAACCCCAGACCTTTTTTGTACGGAGAGACCCCATGTCCACTGCAAACATTCACGGCATCATCGGCTACACCATCACCCCTTTTACCACTGATGGCGAAGGCGTTGACCTGGACGCGCTCGGGCGCTCGATCGACTGCTTGATCGACGGCGGCGTGCATTCCATCGCGCCCCTGGGCAGCACGGGCGAAGGCGCTTACCTGAGCGACGCGGAGTGGGACCAGGTCGCCGAATTCAGTATCAAGCACGTGGCCAGGCGAGTGCCGACCATCGTCAGCGTGTCCGACCTGACCACCGCCAAAGCGGTGCGTCGCGCCCGTTTCGCCGAAGCCCATGGCGCCGACGTGGTGATGGTGCTGCCGACGTCGTACTGGAAACTCAGCGAAGCGCAGATCCTCGCGCACTACCGCGCCATAGGCGACAGCGTCGGCGTGCCGATCATGCTCTACAACAACCCGGCCACCAGCGGCACCGACATGTCGGTGGACCTGATTCTGCGCATCGTCAAAAGCGTGGAGAATGTGACCATGGTCAAGGAGAGCACCGGCGACATCCAGCGCATGCATCAACTGCAACGCCTGGGCGAAGGTCAGGTGCCCTTCTACAACGGTTGCAACCCGCTGGCGCTGGAAGCCTTCGCGGCCGGGGCAAAAGGCTGGTGCACCGCGGCGCCGAACCTGATCCCGCAGCTCAATCTCGACCTGTACGACGCCGTGCTGGCCAACGACCTGAACAAGGCACGTGAACTGTTCTATCGCCAGTTGCCATTGCTGGACTTCATTCTCAAGGGGGGGTTGCCGGCGACGATCAAGGCGGGATTGCGCGAAACCGGGCTGGAGGTGGGTGATCCGCGGTTGCCGGTGTTTCCGTTGGATGAGGCCGGTGTCAGTCAGCTGCAAGGGCTGCTGAAAGCCCTGCGCTGATCTCCAAATCACACCCTCCTGTAGGAGCCGGCTTGCTGGCGATGGTGGGTCAGCGACGCAAGTGTCGACTGACACACCATCGCCAGCAAGCCGGCTCCTAAAGGGGCGTCGCGTGGTGTTTTCAGAGTACCGGCAGGGTTTTGTCCTTGATCACCTTGCTCGGCCCATTGGCCTTCACACTGGCGATGCCTTTCTCCATGGCGGTATCGGAGGAATAGGACTCACTGCTGCCGATAATCTCGTGGTTACCCGCCTTGAGGTTGAAATAAGGATGGCCATCCTTGGTGGTTTTTTTCTCGTAGCGCTCATCGAGCGGGCTGTTGGCCTGGACTGAGGTTATGCCTTTGTCGGCCGCGGCGCGGGTGGTGTACAACTCGCTGGTCAGAATGGTTTCGGCATTCGCCGCCTTCAGCACAAACCTGAACTGACCGCTGCTGCTCTTGCTCACTTCGTACCATCCGGACATGCTCTTTCTCCTTGGCGATTGGAAGGTTGCGCGCTTCAGAGTAAAGACCAGCCTGCTGTTTCTGTCGCCTGTGTGGGCCCTATCGCCAGCAGGCTGGCTCCCACATTGGACTGATGCACACCAATCCACTGTGGGAGCCAGCCTGCTGGCGATGGGGCCCGTAAGCAAGCTGCAAACCTAATTGACTGAACGCTTCACCACCGACAACTCCGGAGCAGCTACCCGCCGCTGACTCAGATACCGCGTACAACTCACCCGCAGGAACGAAGCGAAATTGACCACTTCGCCGCGGTAGTCCATGACCTCTTCATACAGCTTGGCAATCAGCTGGTTGGTAGTCATGCCGTCGGTCTCGGCGATTTCGCTGAGGATGTCCCAGAACTGATTCTCCAGCCGCAGGGTGGTAACCACCCCGCAGATGCGCAGCGAGCGCGAGCGCGATTCGTAGAGGATCGGATCGGCTTTGACGTACAGCTCGCACATGGACGGGTCCCCCGTTACAGCGTGATTTTGGTGCCCAGCAAACCGAGGAATCCGGCCAGCCAGCTAGGGTGGGCAGGCCAGGCCGGCGCCGTCGCCAGATTGCCTTGAACATGGCCGTCCGTCACCGGGATATCGATAAACGTACCGCCCGCCAGGCGCACTTCTGGCGCACAGGCCGGGTAGGCGCTGCATTCACGCCCTTCGAGAATTCCCGCGGCGGCGAGCAATTGTGCACCGTGGCACACGGCGGCGATCGGCTTGCCGGCCTTGTCGAAGTCGCGCACCAGTTCCAGGACCTTTTCGTTGAGCCGCAAGTACTCCGGCGCACGACCGCCCGGGATCAGCACCGCGTCGTAATCCGCCGCCTGGACCTTGGCAAAATCGAAGTTCAGGGCAAACAGGTGACCGGGCTTTTCGCTGTAGGTCTGGTCGCCTTCGAAGTCATGGATGGCTGTGCGCACGGTCTGGCCGGCGGTTTTGTCCGGGCAAACGGCATGCACCGTGTGACCGACCATCAGCAGGGCCTGGAAGGGCACCATCACTTCGTAGTCTTCGACGTAATCGCCGACCAGCATCAGAATTTTTTTCGCCGCCATGGGGAGGACTCCTCTGGGAAATGCGTAGGAGTGTTCAAGGTAGTCCTTATCGGCTGGGGTGGGTAATAACCTGCTACTACGCGATTTCCTTGTGTAGGAGCTGCCGGAGGCTGCGATCTTTTGATCTTGATCTTGATCTTGATCTTGATCTTGATCTTGAAAGCAAGATCAAAAGATCGCAGCCTGCGGCAGCTCCTACGTTGGGAGCTTCGCTCCCAACTGTACGGATAACTCTGCACTTAGCTGTAACAGCGCAGACGCCACGGTTTATGGCTAGATGAAGGCACTTCCCATCACCCACGATTCTGGTTGCCATCATGACCTCGCGCGAAAACACCGGCATGGCCCTGGGCCTGCTCGGCGTTGTGATCTTCAGCCTCACCCTGCCCTTCACACGCATCGTCGTGCAGGAACTGCATCCACTGCTCAATGGCCTGGGCCGGGCCCTGTTCGCGGCGATTCCCGCGGCGTTGCTGTTGCTGTGGCGGCGTGAGAAATGGCCAACCTGGCAGCAGGTCAAGGGCCTGACGCTGGTCATTGCCGGGGTGATCCTCGGGTTCCCGGTGCTGTCGGCCTGGGCCATGCAAACCTTGCCGGCGTCCCATGGCGCCCTGGTCAATGGCTTGCAGCCACTGTGCGTGGCACTGTACGCCGCGTGGCTGTCCCACGAACGCCCATCGAAAGCCTTCTGGGCCTGCGCCGCGCTGGGCAGTGCCCTGGTGCTCGGTTATGCGCTGATCAGCGGGGCCGGCAGCATCCAGGCCGGTGACTTGTTGATGCTGGGCGCGATTGCGGTGGGCGGCCTGGGGTACGCCGAGGGTGGCCGGTTGGCCAAGGAAATGGGCGGCTGGCAAGTGATCTGCTGGGCGCTGGTACTGTCGACGCCGCTGTTGATCGGGCCGGTGCTGTACCTTGCGTTGCAACATCAGGGCGAGATTTCCGCCAAAACCTGGTGGGCCTTCGGCTACGTCTCGCTGTTTTCGCAATTCATCGGCTTCTTTGCCTGGTATGCCGGGCTGGCCATCGGTGGCATTGCCCGGGTCAGCCAGATCCAGCTGTTGCAGATTTTCTTCACCATCGGCTTTTCCGCACTGTTCTTTGGCGAACAGGTCGAGCCGATCACCTGGCTGTTCGCCGGCGGGGTGATCGTGACCGTCGTGTTGGGCCGCAAGACGGCGGTCAAGCCCGCACGCATTGCCACCGCGTAATACCTACGGGATCAGAGGTAACCGTCAGCCCGCAACAGGGTTTCCAGGCAATGCTCGGTGATGTGGTAGAACGCCTTGAGTTCCTCGATCTTCGCCAGCAGCTGGGCCGGATCACCCGACTCGGCGCGCTTGACCGCCAGGATCATCTTGTTCTTGTTGGTGTGGTCCAGCGAGATGAACTCGAACACCTTGGTCTCGTAGCCGCAGGCTTCGAGGAACAGTGCACGCAAGCTGTCGGTGACCATTTCCGCCTGCTGTCCCAGGTGCAAGCCGTATTGCAGCATCGGCTTGAGCAATGCCGGGCTCTGGATTTGCAGGCGAATCTGTTTGTGACAGCACGGCGAGCACATGATGATCGAGGCGCCGGAACGAATGCCGGTATGGATCGCATAGTCCGTGGCGATGTCGCAGGCATGCAGCGCGATCATCACATCCAGCTCGCTCGGTGCCACGCTGCGCACATCCCCGCACTTGAAGACCAGCCCTGGATGCTCAAGCTTGGCCGCGGCGGTGTTGCACAGGGTGACCATGTCTTCGCGCAGCTCGACGCCGGTTACCTGCGCTTCGGCCTTCAAGGTATTGCGCAGATAGTCATGGATCGCGAAGGTCAGGTAACCCTTGCCGGATCCGAAGTCCGCCACCCGCACCGGGCTGTCCAGCGCCAGGGGCGACGAGGTCAGCGCATGGCTGAAGACCTCGATGAACTTGTTGATCTGTTTCCACTTGCGCGACATCGCCGGGATCAGTTCATGCTGCTTGTTGGTGACGCCCAGGTCGGCGAGAAACGGCCGCTCCAGATCGAGAAAGCGGTTTTTCTCGCGGTTGTGCCCGGCGGACGGCACTTCGCGCAATTGCTGGGGTTTGCTCTTGAACAGCGAAGACTTGCCCTTTTTGCTGTATTCGAGCTGGGCTTCGTCGGTCAATGACAACAAATGCGCATTCTTGAACGACGCCGGCAACAAACCGGCGATGACTGCCACACCTTCGGTCAATGGCAGGTTCTTGGTGATGTCGCGGGTCTTGTACCGATAGACGAAGGACAGGCAAGCCTGCGCCTTGACCGTCACCGGCTTGATGATGATCCGCTGCAGGTCCGCTTCCTCGCCGGCGTACTTGGCCAGCACCAGCTTGATGAAGGCATTCTGGTCGAGGCTCGATTGCAGCAGGCCGATGAACTGGGCGTGATGGTCCGGCGCGAGGCTGGCGGGAGTAGCGGTGACGGACATGGAAAAACGGCCTCGGGCAATGCAAATCGGAGAATGGCCGATATTTTAGGGGGGATGCGGGTTTTGGGCACGGGGTTATTTTTCGCAGGCCCGCAAATGCCCCTCGGACCTGCGAGTATCCGGCGTGCCGTCAGGGCTCCACCAGCCTAAGTTTGCGATTGATCGGTGAATTGATCACATACCTGACGATCAATCCCACCGGTACGGCCCACGTCAGGCCATTGGCGGGGTCCGTAATGACAGCGACGGTTTCGGAGCTGGCGCCGATGTCCAGGCGTCGTCGATCGTTGCAGGACTTGAGCTCCCCGTAGGCGTGGCTGACCAGTCGCTCCGCCAGGTGCATCGGCACATCAATCCCTTGCAGGTGCTTCACGGCACGACAGAACAGCACCTGGTCATCAATTACCGCATCACTTTCGTGACGGGCCAGAAATGCCTGGGCGATGGCCAACAATTGCTCGTTCAAATCCTCGTTTTCAACAATGGCGGACATGTTCATGACTCCGTCGACTCAGGCGCCGTCGGTGCAAGCGGACGCGCGGCGTGCCGCAAATCGGGCCCGGCGCAAGGCAAACGCACGGCGGGGTTGGGCATGCCACTGGGTGAAAGTTCGTGGGTCATTTCGAACTCGGCCCGCACCGACCAGCCGCAGGCTTCCGACGTGCATTGCAAGTACGCCACCCGCAGGAAAATATGACGACCCTCGCTGGTGCGGATGCGCATCCGGCTCAAGCAGTGCGGGCACACCATTTTGTAAGTACTCATACCTGGATCCCGCTGTTCGTCGGGTGGTAATCAACATAATCAAACGCAATACTGCTTGATGCGATGATCGCTGCAACCCGGCATTGCAAGTAACGCCCACCCGAAAGAAGAAAGTGCAAGGAATAACGGCGTAATGGGCAGGAACCAAACATGTAGGAAATCACCCTGCTACCATTAGGAAGTTTCGACATCATATTCATCTGATTCATAGTTGAAGATTGATTCCTCACAATAAAAAAGTTACTCATTGCGCATACATTAAGCACTCAAAAAGCGTGTATCAAAAGGAAGAGGCTCAAATTGCGTAGCAAAAAATCTCAGGCTGTTTTAGCGCGACTGAAGCAAATTACCGGCACAAAAAGCGATGCCTCTTTGTCTTCGGCGTTACAAGTCAGCCCGCAGACCCTTAGTAGCTGGAAGGGTCGCGACAGTACGCCATACTCATTATGCGTAGAAATTGCACAGTCGCGCGGCATTTCACTCGACTGGTTGTTGCTGGGCGAAGGTCCAATCCTGCGTCACAGCGCTGCAGCCAATGAACTCGAACACCACCAGGAAACAGCCAATCGGGAAAATACAATTCTCGCGATGTGGCGATTGCTCGGTGAAGAAGATCGCTGCGCCATACAAAATGCCCTGGAGGAAAAACGCCGCCTGCGTGAAATGGAACTCAAACTTTCAGAGATGGCGTCTATTCTGTCGACACTTCAACAGGCGAACGAAACATGAGTACATATGTAGTTCGCAATCGGTTTACTTGATCAGGAGTTGATACCCGTCAGCGTCGCCCTTTGAGGCGCTCAATGATTTCCCCAAGGCCAGCGCCGTCGACCCACTGCATGATCTTGACGCTGATGGGAATAATGATCAGCGCGCAAAGAAATGCCGTTACCCCTGCAGTCAGGAAAGGCGCCAACGGCAGTGCGACAGGGGTAAAAAGATAGCCGACGCCCGCCGACAGCAACCACGAGCCGATCCGCTGCCAGGCTTTGAATTCAACGCGCGTCGTGATAACCAGCCACGCCCCCAGCGATGCACCGAACAGCGCTTCGCCATCTATCGCGGGCAATGTCGCGATGCCCAATCCCAGCAGTAGCCCACTGATACTGTTATAGGCCGAGTCAGTCAGATTCATGCACACCTCGCTCATCGACCTCGTCGATGACAATGGCGCCCGACTCGATGGCTTTGAGCAAGGCGGCATGCCGGGACCTGACAGCAAACTTGCGGCGAATACTGGCAAAGTGGAAGTTGATCGTGGTGGGCGAGCAATTCTGAATCCTGGCGATTTCCCAGGAAGTCTTGCCTTTGTAGCACCAGATCAAGGCTTGTGTTTCTTTAGTTGTCAGATGGATCGGCGTTTCATTTCTCCCGCCGTCAGGCGCTGCACCGGCAAAAGAGTCGAGCGGTAGATGCGTTGACATAAGTACTCCCTCTACGTCAGGACGCCCGTCACAGGGCGTTCGCTATTGGAGGGAGATGTTGAAGACCGGGCAGGAGCCAGACAACCGGCCGCAGTTGTACCGCCAAGCGTTACAAAAGTGTGCGACGGCCAGCCTAGCCGAGCACGACCAGGCGGTTTGGCAGCTCGTTGCGCACATGGGTCACTGGAACGTGCACCTTGAGCAACTCACCGCAGGCCTCGACGCAGGCGATAAAGCCCTGCAACGTCTGGCCCTGGCGTACCTGCTGGGTGAACTGCGCGACAATCGCGTCCCAATGGCTGTTGTCCAGCCGACTGGAGATACCCTCGTCCACCAGGATTTCCACATAGCGCTCGGCTTCAGAGACGAAAACCAGGATGCCGGTGCTGCCGACCGTATGGTGCAGGTTCTGTTCGAGGAACTGCCGCCGCGCCAGGTTCGAGGCACGCCAATGGCGCACCGACCGCGGAATCAGGTGCGTGGTGATTTTCGGAATTCGCAATACCAGGCACAGCACGATGAAGGTGCTCCATTGCACCATCAGCAGGCTGTGCAAGGTCAGCCAGCCCGTCAGGTAATGCACGATCCCCGGCAGCACCAGTGCCAGCAGACTGGCCCAGAGCAGCGGGATGTACACATAGTCGTCGGCGCGGGCCGCGAGCACGGTGACCAGCTCCGCGTCGGTGTCGCGCTCGACCCGGGCAATCGCCTCGGCGACCTTGCGTTGTTCGTGTTCAGTCAGTAATGCCATCTGTTGAATGCCTGCTCGCTAATGTATTTATTTCCGTGTCATCACCAGCCGCCCGACGAACCGCCGCCACCAAAACTGCCCCCTCCGCCGCTGAATCCACCGCCACCGCCACCGCCGAATCCGCCGCCACCAAAACCGCCACCGGAACCGCCGGAGCCGCCACGACCGGCAGGAAGGATACCGAGCATCTGGCAAACGAATACTGTCAGGATGAACAACAACACCAGAAACACGAACAACCCCGGATGCCGCGAGACGAAATCGTCACCCGGATCGCCGCTGGACTCATAGACCGTCGAGGGCTCGTCCAGGGGATTGCCACCCAGCACCACCAGCATCGCCGCCACCCCGTCGCTGATGCCCTTGCTGAAATTGCCCGCCTTGAACGCCGGGGTGATGACCTGGTTGATGATCACCGAGCTCTGGGCGTCGGTCAGGCGATCTTCCAGGCCGTAGCCGACTTCGATGCGCAGTTTGCGCTCATCACGGGCAACAATCAGCAGCGCGCCGTTGTTCTTGTCTTTCTGGCCAATGCCCCAGTAGCGGCCCAGTTGATAGCCGAAATCGGCGATATCGGTGCCCTGCAAGTTTGCCAGCGTGACCACCACCAACTGCTCGCCGGTGGTCTTTTCATGGGCCTGCAACTGTTGAACCAGCTGCTCGCGCACCGCTGGCTCGATCATCTGGGCGTTATCCACCACCCGCCCGGTCAGCTCCGGGAACTTCAATTGGGCCTGGACGGCCAGGGCAAACAGCCACAGCAACAACACCAGACCGATCTTCAACGCTCGCATTGGCAACCTCGCACGTCCTTGCAGGAGCTGCCGAAGGCTGCGATCTTTTGATCTTGATCTTTTCGAAACCGCTGAAAAACAAAGTCAAAAGATCGCAGCCTTCGGCAGCTCCTACAGGGTATCTACCCGCCATCAGGATTCAGAATTTGACCTCGGGTGGTTTCTCCGACCCCGGCGTGGCCTCGAAGGTCGCGCGTTCCGGCAGATTGCTGTACATCACGCTGTGCCACAGGCGACCGGGGAAGGTGCGGATCTCGGTGTTGTATTTCTGCACCGCCAGGATGAAGTCGCGTCGGGCCACGCTGATCCGATTCTCGGTGCCTTCAAGCTGCGATTGCAGGGCCAGGAAGTTCTGGTTGGCCTTGAGGTCCGGATAACGCTCGGACACCACCATCAGGCGGCTCAAGGCACCGCTGAGCTGATCCTGGGCCTGCTGGTACTGCTTGAGCTTTTCCGGGTTGTCGAGCGTGGAGGCGTCGACCTGGATCGAGGTGGCCTTGGCCCTGGCTTCGATCACGGCCGTCAGGGTGTCCTTTTCATGCGCGGCATAGCCCTTGACGGTTTCCACCAGGTTGGGAATCAGGTCGGCACGGCGCTGATACTGGTTCTGCACCTGGCCCCAGGCAGCCTTGGCCTGTTCATCGAGGGTCGGGATGTTGTTGATGCCGCAGGCCGTCAGCAACGTGGCCAACACGAGCAACGTGGCCACTTGCAGGCTCGACCGGTAGGACTGTCGTACATTCATCGCGGTGATGCTCCGTTCACATTTCATGGAAAAAACAACCGGCGACCCTCTCGGCCGGCTCTTCGGGCATAATCGGCGCGGCACTGGATTGCGTCGGGGCAAATGGGCTAAAAGATGCCCTGCAGAAAAACCGCTTCCGGTGTTCGACTGCCGTTTTCGGCCGTCGCTTTTTGAGTCAGCACCCGAACAACAATAGTCGCTCCCTAAATTTTGGCTGGCCGGCGTGTACATCGCCGCTTGGGCCCTTGAGAAAACTATTCATGAAGAAGCTGTGTTTGCTGGGCCTGTTCGTCAGCCTGGCCAGTCAAAACGTACTGGCCGCCACGACGCCCGCACCCCTGGAGAACAAGGACGCCTTCGTCAGCAACCTGATGAAGCAAATGACCCTCGATGAAAAAATCGGCCAGTTGCGCCTGATCAGCATCGGCCCGGAAATGCCGCGCGAAATGATCCGCAAGGAAATCGCGGCGGGCAACATCGGCGGTACGTTCAACTCGATCACCCGCCCGGAAAACCGTCCGATGCAGGACGCGGCCATGCGCAGCCGCCTGAAGATCCCGATGTTCTTCGCCTACGACGTGATCCACGGCCACCGCACCATTTTCCCGATCCCGCTGGCCCTGGCGTCGAGCTGGGACATGGACGCCATCGGCCTGTCCGGGCGCATTGCCGCCAAGGAAGCCGCGGCTGACAGCCTCGATATCACCTTCGCGCCAATGGTCGACATCTCCCGCGATCCGCGCTGGGGCCGTACGTCCGAAGGCTTTGGCGAAGACACCTACCTGGTGTCACGCATTGCCGGCGTAATGGTCAAGGCGTTCCAGGGTACTGGCGCCAACGCCGCCGACAGCATCATGGCCAGCGTCAAGCATTTCGCCCTGTATGGCGCGGTCGAGGGCGGTCGCGACTACAACGTGGTCGACATGAGCCCGGTCAAGATGTACCAGGACTACCTGCCGCCGTACCGCGCCGCGATTGATGCCGGCGCGGGCGGGGTGATGGTCGCGCTGAACTCGATCAACGGCGTGCCGGCCACGGCCAACACCTGGCTGATGAACGACCTGTTGCGCAAGGAATGGGGCTTCAAGGGCCTGGCGGTCAGCGACCACGGAGCGATTTTCGAGCTGATCAAGCACGGTGTCGCCCGCGATGGCCGTGAAGCGGCGAAGCTGGCGATCAAGGCCGGCATCCACATGAGCATGAACGACACCCTGTACGGCAAGGAACTGCCAGGGCTGCTCAAAGCCGGCGAGATCCAGCAGAGCGACATCGACAACGCCGTGCGTGCGGTACTGGACGCCAAGTACGACATGGGCCTGTTCAAGGACCCGTACCTGCGCATCGGCAAGGCCGAGGATGACCCGGTCGACACCTACGCCGACAGCCGCCTGCACCGTGCCGAGGCCCGCGATGTGGCGCGCCGCAGCCTGGTGTTGCTGAAAAACCAGGGCGAAACCCTGCCGCTGAAGAAAACCGCGAAAATCGCCCTGGTTGGCCCGCTGGCCAAAGCGCCAATCGACATGATGGGCAGCTGGGCCGCCGCCGGTCGCCCGGCGCAATCGGTGACCCTGTTCGATGGCATGACCAACGCTCTGGGCGCACAGTCGACGCTGATCTACGCCCGTGGCGCCAACATCACCAGCGACCCGAAGATCCTCGGTTACCTGAACTTCCTCAACTTCGACGCCCCGGAAGTGGTGGATGACCCGCGTCCGGCGAACGTGCTGATCGACGAAGCGGTGAAAGCTGCCAAGGATGCCGACGTGGTGGTGGCCGCCGTGGGCGAGTCCCGCGGCATGTCCCACGAATCGTCCAGCCGTACCGACCTGAACATCCCGGAAAACCAGCGCGAGCTGATCCGTGCCCTTAAAGCCACCGGCAAACCGTTGGTACTGGTGCTGATGAACGGCCGTCCGTTGTCGATTCTCGAGGAGAAGGAACAGGCCGACGCGATCCTGGAAACCTGGTTCAGCGGCACCGAAGGTGGCAACGCCATTGCCGACGTGCTGTTCGGCGACTACAACCCGTCGGGCAAACTGCCGATCACCATCCCGCGCTCGGTGGGCCAGATTCCGACCTACTACAACCACCTGACCATCGGCCGGCCGTTCACCCCGGGCAAACCGGGCAACTACACCTCGCAGTACTTCGATGACACCACAGGCCCGCTGTACCCGTTTGGTTATGGCCTGAGCTACACCGATTTCAGCCTGGGCGACATGGCGCTGTCGTCGACCACACTGAACAAGACCGGCAAGCTCGACGCCAGCATCACGGTGAAAAACACCGGCAAGCGCGACGGCGAGACCGTGGTGCAGTTGTACATCCAGGACGAGACCGGCTCGATGATCCGCCCGATCAAGGAGCTGAAGAACTTCCAGAAAATCATGCTCAAGGCCGGCGAACAGAAAGTCGTGCACTTCACCATCACCGAAGACGACCTGAAGTTCTACAACACACAGCTCAAGTACGTGGCGGAGCCGGGCAAGTTCAATGTGCAGATCGGCCTGGATTCCCAGGATGTGACGCAGCAGAGCTTTGAACTGCTGTAACTCCGCGATCCTCTGTAGGAGCTGGCTTGCCAGCGAAGAGGCCATAACATTCAACATCTTGGTTGGATGTTATACCGCCTTCGCTGGCAAGCCAGCTCCTACAGGGGTCTTTGGTGTAGCGACTAGCCCCGTCGATCCAGCAGATTGACCACCAACCGATCCACCCACCCCCACACTCGCTGCTTGACCCGCTTCCACAGCGGGCGGCGCTGCCATGCCTCCAGGCTGACTTCCTGGCTCAGAGAGAAGTCCTTTTCGAAACTCGCCACCACGTCACGGGTCAATCCAGCGTCCAATGCTTCAAGGTTGGCCTCCAGATTGAATCGCAAATTCCAGTGGTCGAAATTGCACGAACCAATGCTCACCCAGTCATCGATCAGGACCATTTTCAGGTGCAGGAAACACGGCTGGTATTCGAAAATCTTCACCTCTGACTTGAGCAGTCGCGGGTAGTAGCGATGCCCGGCGTAACGCACCGACGGGTGATCGGTGCGCGGGCCGGTCAACAGCAGCCGCACATCGACGCCGCGGGAGGCTGCGCGGCGCAGTGAGCGACGGACTTTCCAGGTCGGCAGGAAATACGGCGTGGCCAGCCAGATGCGTTTCTGGCCGCTGTTCAATGCACGAATCAGCGATTGCAGGATGTCCCGGTGCTGGCGGGCGTCGGCATAGGCGACGCGGCCCATGCCCTCACCCGTGGACGGCACGCGAGGCAGGCGCGGCAGGCCGAAATGCGAAGCCGGGCGCCAGGCGCGGCGATGGCGGTTGGCGATCCATTGGCGGTCGAACAGCAATTGCCAGTCGAGCACCAGCGGGCCGGTGATTTCCACCATTACTTCGTGCCACTCGCTGACGTCTTCGTTTGGTGTCCAGAATTCATCGGTCACGCCGGTGCCACCGACAACGGCCAGGCTCTGGTCCACCAGCAGCAACTTGCGGTGATCGCGGTAGAAATTGCCGACCCAGCGTCGCCAACTCAGGCGATTGTAGAAGCGCAACTCGACGCCGGCGGCCGTGAGTCGCTGGCGCAGGGTCAGGGTAAAGGCGAGGCTGCCGTAATCATCGAACAGGCAACGCACCCGCACACCGCGCTCGGCGGCCTGGACCAGCGCCTGGACCATGGCCTCGGCGCAGGCGCCCGCCTCCACCAGATACAGTTCCAGCTCGACCTGTTCTTCGGCGCGGGCGATCGCCACCAGCATGCGCGGGAAGAATTGCGGGCCGTCGACCAGCAACTGGAAACTATTGCCTTCACGCCAGGGAAAGATCGGGCCGGCCATGTCAACGCGCCGTGAAGATCAGCACCGCACCCACCGGCACCGACAGGCTGATGGCCGACAGGCCGGCGACCTTGCGCAACGCGTCCAAGCCAGGCGCCAAGTCGAAATCTTCGGCATTGACCACCACCGGCTCCAGAGTCACCACCTGGAAACGCCGGTCATCGAGACGGGTGGCCAGCAGTTCGGCGTTGTAGGTGTGTTGCTTGCCGTGCAGGTCGACGGTCAGCGGCAGGCGCAATTCCAGTTGTGCGCCTGGCGCGAGGTCGTTGATCGGGCGCAGGTCGATTTGCGTGGTGATCAGGGCTTCGGGAAATTTCTCGATCTCGAACAGCTCCTTGCGCATGCGTTCATCGCGCAAGGGAATGCCGCTGTTGACCGATTCCAGCTCGACCTCCACTTCGGCTTTTCCGCCGGGATCGACTTTGCCGTGCAACACCAGGAGGCGCTGCACTTCGGACACATTGGCGTTTTTGGTGCTGACGAACGACAGCCGCGAGGATTCGCCGTCCAGGTACCAATTGGCCTGGGCCGACAACGAAGCGCCGGCCAACAACAGGCAGGCGAGGGTTTTGCAGACAGACCGCTGGAACATAAACACTCGGGGGCAGATAAACCTGTGCTGAACCTTAACTGGCCCCGCCGCTATTGCAAACCCACGATCAAAAGATCGCAGCCTGCGGCAGCTTCCTACAGGATCGCATTCGCACCCGGATCCTGTAGGAGCTGCCGCAGGCTGCGATCTTTTTGGGCCTTACGCCATCGCCTGCTGCACATTGCCAATGGTCGCGGCGAGGCTGTTCAGGTGCAGGCTCAGCACCCGTTCCACCGGCGCCTGATCCATCGGCCAGTGCAACGCCATGCTGCCGACCAGCCGGCCATCGGTGTGAATCGGCAAGGCCACCGCCCGGATCAGGAAGGGCAGCCGCACCCGGTATTCCCAGTAGCCTTCGGTGCGCTGGCCGAAACCTTGATGCAACGCCTGTTCGGTGGCGCTGAACAGCGATTCGTCGCAGAGGCGCTCACGCTCGGCCAGGCGTTCCACTTCATGGCTTTGCAGCTCACCCAGGCAGGCCCGGCCCATGGCCGAATGGAACAGACTGGCGTGCTGGCCGACGATCTGGCAATTGTTCGGATAACGCTTGCGCAACACCTGCGGGATCGCACTTTCCATCACCTCCACCCGTTCGCCATCGAAGCACGACAGGTCCGCCACCAGCCCGGTGCGTTCGCTCAACTCCAGCAGCAGCGGCGCGGCGTTTTCCACCAGGCGCCGCTTGAAGCGCTGCCGGCTGTCACCGAACAGGCGCTTGGCGCACAGGCGGTAACGCCGGTCGCTCAAGCCGCGATAGATCCAGCCTTGCTCCTGCAAGGTCAGCAACATGCGCGACACCGTGGCCTTGGGCAGACAGGTGAGGTAGTGCAACTCCTCCAGGCCCAACGCCTGATGCTCACCCAGCAACTCGACGATCGCCAGGGCGCGCTCGACCGAACGTACGCTGCCGGTTTCAGCCTTGCTGTCCATGTGTTCGATCTCCTTGGGCGCTAATGGATGATCGATTCTTGCAGCAAGATGTGGGCCTGCCCACAAGTTTTACGCACTTTGCAGACAGCCGGGCGGCCGGCGCTTGACCCACTGGGTCAGTTGCTCGTGGGCATAAGCCAGTTGCAGCACCGCACGATCGGCCTGGGCCGGGCCAATGATTTGCAGGCCCATCGGCAGCCCGGCCGGATTGAAACCCACCGGCACGTTCATGCTCGGCAAACCGGCCAGGGTCGGTCCGATCACCACTTCCATCCAGCGGTGATAAGTGTCCATGCTTTGCCCGCCAACGACACGCGGCCAAGGGGTTTGTGCATCAAAAGGGAACACTTGGGCAGTGGGCAGCAGCAGGAAATCGTAACGTTCGAACAAATCGTTCAAGGCGCGATACCACTCGCTGCGACTGACCGAGGCCTGATAGACATCCGCCGCCGTCAGGCGCAGGCCACCCTCGATTTCCCATTGGGCTTCGGGTTTGAGCTGCTCGCGTGTGTGCGGATCGGCATACAGGCTACCGAGGCCGCCTTGCACCAGCCAGTGACGGTGCACCAGCCAGGTCTGCCACAGGCGCTCCATGGAAAAATCCGGCTGGCAGGCCTCGACCTTGCAACCCAGGGCCGTAAAGTCCTGCAGCGCCGACTCGCACAGGCTCATCACGCCAGGGTCCATCGGCAGGTAGCCGTTGTAGTCGCCCAGCCAGCCCACGCGTACCTCGCGAAAATCCTGGGCCAGCGACTGATGGAAAATCTCCGGATCCTGAGTCAGCGACAACGGCGCGCGCGAGTCGTACCCGGCCTGGGTGCCAAGTAACCGCGCAACATCGGTGACGGTGCGGCCCATCGGCCCTTCGGTGGCCAGTTGCTGGACAAACACCTCGGGTTGCGGGCCATGGGGCACGCGGCCCTGGGACGGGCGAAAGCCGAACACGTTGTTGAACGCCGCCGGGTTGCGCAGCGAGCCCATCATGTCACTGCCGTCGGCCACCGGCAGCATGCGTAACGCCAGCGCCACCGCCGCCCCGCCGCTGCTACCGCCGGCGACCAGTGCCGGATCGTAGGCATTGGTGGTGGTGCCGAACACGCTGTTGTAGGTCTGCGAGCCGAGGCCGAATTCCGGCACGTTGCTCTTGCCGATGATGATCGCGCCGCAGTCACGCACCCGCGCCACGCTGATGGCGTCGTGCTGCGGCACTTGCTCGGCGAACAGCGGCGAGCCCATGGTCGTGCGCAAGCCGGCGGTGGCCGCCAGGTCCTTGACCGCTTGCGGCATGCCGTGCATCCAGCCCCGGGACTGGCCCTGGTCCAGTTGCCGGTCGCAGGCGTCGGCCTCTGCCAGTAGCTCCTCGGCGGGTCGCAGCGACACCAGCGCATTGACCTGCGGATTGAAGCGCTCGATCTGCGCCAGATACGCCTGCATCACTTCACGGCAGGACACCTGCCGCCCGTGAATCGCCCGGGACAATGCATCGGCGTCCATTTCAACAATCGGATTCATGCTCAAGGTTTCACCCCAAGGTTAAGTGCTACGGATTTCTTTGCCCGTGGTGCTTCCTGCATGCAGTAAGTGCCCAATAGCGTCAGCACGCAAGCGAACAACACGTAGAAGGATGGCGCCACCGGCGTGGCCAGGACCTTGCTCAGCCAGGTCACGATCAGCGGGGCAAAACCGCCGAACACCATGACCGCGACGTTATAGGCCACCGACACCCCGGTGGAGCGCACTTCAATCGGAAACTGTTCGGCAAGTGCCGTCGGTGCCGGGCCGAAAAACCCGCCGATCGCCGTGCACAGCAACAGTTGCATCACCAGCAAGCGCTCCACCGAGGGCGCCGCCGCGACCCACACGTACAGCGGATAGACCATCAGGAAAAACGCCAGGGTGAAGGCCATCAGCACCGGGCGACGGCCGAGGCGATCCGACAAGGCGCCGGACAGCGGGATCACCACGGTCATCACCGCCACCGCGAGCATCTGCACCAGCAGCACCTGGTCCAGCGGCAGGCCGAGGTTCTTGTGGGCGAAAGTCGGCATGTTCACCAGCACCACGTAGAACGACACCGTCGCACCACAGGCCAGGCCCATCGACACCAGAATGGCGCGGCGATGTTCGCGGATCACTTGCAGCAAACCCGGGCTTTCGCCCTTGGCCTGCTTGCGCACTTCGAGGAATTCTTCCGGTTCCTCCATGTGCTTGCGAATCCACAGGCCGACCGGGCCGATCAACAGGCCGATCATGAAGGGAATCCGCCATCCCCAGCTGTCCAGGGCCTCGGGAGTCAACAGATGGGTGAACAGCGCCACCATGCCCGCCCCGGAAAACACCGCCAGGCATTGCCCGACCAATTGCCACGAGCCGTACAGACCCTTACGGTGCGCCGGCGCGCTTTCCACCAGGAACGCCGTGGCGCTGGCGTATTCACCACCGGTGGCGAAGCCCTGGAGCATCCGCGCGACCACGATCAACAGCGGCGCACCCATGCCGATGGCGGCGTAGTTCGGCGCGAAGGCGATCAGTGCGATCGAAACGGTCATCAGGCGGATGATCATCTGCATCGCCGCCTTACGGCCTTTGCGGTCCGAATACATGCCCAGCAGGATGCCGCCCACCGGGCGCATGAAGAAACCGACGCCGAAGGTCGCCAGGGCCATCAGCAGTGAGGCGTACTCGTCCTCGGAAGGGAAAAATTGCCGGGCGATGATGCTCGCCAGAAAGCCGTAGACAATGAAGTCATACCATTCCAGCGCATTGCCGACAACGGCCGCGACCACTTGCCGGGTGCGCGAAACACCGGTGCTCGAAGTGTGCATGGGGAACTCTCCAGAAACCTGTTGGGTGATGCCGGGCGCGACATGACGCGCCCGGTCCAGCGGCAGTAGAAAGTGAAAGGCTCAGGCCGGCTTGAGCCAGCTCTCGGCCAGCGCGCCCCAATACGCCGCGCCGGTCAGCAGGATGTCGTCGTTGAAGTCGTAGGCGGGGTTGTGCACCATCGGCCGCGACACACCGTTGCCGATGAACAGGTAGGCGCCGGGGCAGCGTTGCAGCATCCAGGCGAAGTCTTCGCTGCCCATCAGCTTGGGCGTGTTGCCGTCCACCGCGTCGGCACCGATCAGCTCGACGCCGACTTGCCGGGCGAACTCGGTTTCGACGGCGTGGTTGACCAGCACCGGGTAAGCCGGACGGTGTTCGATGGTCGAACTGCAACCAAAACTTTGGGCCTGGGATTCGATGATCGCGCGCACCCGCTCGAGGGTCTGCTCACGCACCTGGGCATTCAATGCACGCAGGCTCAGGCGCAGGATCGCCTGCTGAGGGATGACGTTGGCGGCCTCCCCGGCCTGCAATGCACCGACCGTCACCACCGCTGCCTGCTGCGCATCGATGTTGCGCGCGACTACGGTTTGCAGGGCCAACACCACGCTGGCAGCCGCCACCAGCGGATCGACCGCCAAGTGCGGCATCGAGCCGTGACCGCCGACACCTTCAATCGTGACGTTGAGCAAATCCTGGGAAGCCATCATCGACCCTTCGCGAAAGCCCAGGTGCCCCGCCGGCAGGCCCGGCATGTTGTGCATGCCGAACAGTGCGTCGCAGGGAAAACGTTCGAGCAAGCCATCGGCGAGCATCGCTTCGGCGCCGCCCTGGCCTTCTTCGGCCGGCTGGAAAATCAGGGTCAGGGTGCCGTCGAACTGGCGAGTCGCCGCCAGGTAACGGGCCGCGCCCAACAACATTGTGGTGTGGCCATCGTGCCCGCAGGCGTGCATGCAGCCCTGATGCCGGCTGCTGTAAGCGGCGCCGGTATTCTCGATGATCGGCAGCGCGTCCATGTCCGCGCGCAAGCCGAGTTTGCGCGGGCTGTTGCCGTTGCGCAGCACACCGACCACACCGGTCTTGCCGATGCCCGTGTGCACCTCGTAGCCCCATTCCGAAAGGGATCTGGCCACCAGCGCCGAGGTGCGGTTTTCCTCGAAGCCGAGTTCCGGGTGGGCGTGGATGTCCTGGCGGGTGGCGTGCAGGTCGCTGGCGACGTCGTTGAGCCAGGCAAGAATGTGTTGATGTCGGGTCATGACGATTTCCTCGGGCCGGGTGTATTCCCGTTCTTTTTGTTCGTTATGATTTCGCGACGTTTAAAAAGGCAGGTCGCGCTCACCGCCAGATAACCGCGAGTCGCGCGCGAGGACAATCGAATGTGGTTCCACCAGATGGAACCTGCAGGTCAGGGGTTCAGGCGACAGCCCTGGTGCTCGCCGATCCACACGGCCATATTGCTGCGCCCCATCCCGCTGACCGTGATGCGCTTGCTGGCCGCGTCATCGGTAAAGCCGCTGAATGGCAGCCATTGTTTGACGTAGCCACGGCAATACCCGGCGTCGTTGTTCATCACGTAGCGGCACGAACAGTATTCCTTGGCGGTGTAGGCGCTGATGATGTCCGGGAAGGCCCATAGCGCCACCCGCTCCGGCCAGACCCAGCCAAGCAAGGCGAGCAGCAGGATCAACAACAATGAACTGATCGGTCGGCGCCTCATGAAACCGCTCATGGTTTCACCGTCCCGGCAAACGCCTTCAGCGCGAGCTTGAGCAATTCGTTGTGCTGGTAGAGGCCATCGCGGTCATCGCCATAACGCACGATCACCAGGTTTTCCCCGGGAATCACATACAGCGCCTGCCCCCAATGGCCTAGGGCGGCGAAGGTGTCGGCGGGCGCATCGGGCCAGGGTCGGGCAACCCCGGCCGCGGCACGATTGAGCCACCAGTGGCCGCCGGGTACTGCATCATCCTGGTTCGCGCGATAGTGAGCGAAGGGTTCGCGATTGAATGCCACCCAGTCTTTGGGCAGCAGTTGTTTATCGCCCCAGCGACCGTCCCGCGCCATCAACAGTCCGATGCGGGCCAGGTCCCGAGCGGTGAGGTAGGCATAGGACGAGGCGACGAAAGTGCCCGTAGCGTCGGTTTCCCAGATCGCTCGGCGAATGCCCAGCGGTTCGAACAGCGCGGTCCACGGATAGTCCGCGTAGCGCTGCGCACCGACGATGGCTTTCAGCGCGGCGGACAGCAGATTGGTGTCGCCACTGGAATAACGAAACGCCTGCCCCGGTGCGGCGTAGCTGCCGTGATCTGCGGTGAAGGCGGCCATATCGCGGTGACCTCGGGTGTAGAGCATGGCCACCACTGAGGAGTTGAGCGGTGCGTATTCGTAATCTTCCTGCCAGTCGAGACCCGAGGCCCAGTTCAGCAGGTCGGCCAGGGTCAGGTCCGGGTGTTTTTGCAGTGGCGGATAGAATTTGGCCACCTTGTCCTGCAGCTTGAACCGGCCTTCGCCATACGCCACGCCGAGGACGGTGGCCATCAGGCTTTTGCTGATGGACCAGGTGAGATGCGGTGTCTGGGCAGTGGTCGGGCCGGCGTAGCGCTCGTAGATCACCTGGCCGTCGCGGATGACGAGCAAGGCGTCGGTGCGGATGCCTTGATGGGTGGAGTCGTTGCGGGGTGGGAAGGCGTAGTTTTCCAGGGCCTGGAGTGCTGGGCCGGTGACAGTCGGGCCGGGCGACCATTGTTCGGCGGGCCAGTTTTCAGCGCGGGCCGTGAGGCTGAGCAGCAGCATGAAAAACAGGGACAGGCCTTTGGGCATGGCGGGGGCTCGTGGGGATGAACTGCTGAGCCTAGTAGAGGTTGATGACAGTTCCGGGATTGGTGTTGTTAATGCGGCCGCCTTCGCGAGCAAGCCCGCTCCCACAGGGGAACGCATTTCAAAATGTGGGAGCGGGCTTGCTCGCGAAGGGGCCGGTCAATTCACTGAAAATTCACGAGTGCCTTAGCCAATCGCTTGCCCCGCGCTTCAGCCGCCAGTTCCATCACCCCCTGATCCCGCTGCCACATGGCCGCCCACTCCGGCGGCCCCTCGGCCAGCGCTTCATTGATCTCACCCTTGAGCCCCTCGAACTGCGCAAACAACCCACCGAGCAATACATGCCCCGCCGGACTGACGGGGGGATGTCGACTGACCTCCGCACACCCCGCAAGCAGCGCCAGCAAGCGCAATTGCAAGGCCTGCGGCCAGTCACAGTCCTGACCGACGCCGTACAGCCAGGCGGTCATGGCACTCAATACATAGATGTCTTCCAGGGTTCGGAACGGCTTGACGTAGGCATCCCAGCCATCCCCCGCCAGCAGTTCGCACAGTGCGTTATCGAGAATCAGGCGGCCATGGCTGATGTCCGGCATCAACGGGATCGGCGGCAGTTTCTCCACCCGCACGCCCGGCTCATCGGGGTAGGCCACCGCCAGGCTCAGGCGCGGCGTTTCGCCGGGCTGTTCGCTGCGCGCGGCAATCAGCAGCCAGTCGGCGGCATCGCCTGCGGTGACGAAATCCTTGCGCCCGCTCAAGCGCAAATCGTGCAGGCGGGTCTGCATGTCAGCCACCCGCAGGCTGCGTTGCTCGGTGGCGCACAACGCGCCAAGGCTCGGCGGCGCGCTTGGCCAGAGCATGCGCAACGCCGCCTGATAACCCACCAGGAACGCCAGCCCCGGCGTCGCCATCATGCGTGCGCCGACCACGGCCAGTTCAAACGGAGTGACGTGGCCCAGCTGCTGCAACAACGTGGCGAACCCTTCGCCCAGATCCGGGTTGGCGGGCAGGCGAGCGTGGCGGTTCAACAGGGTTTGCCAGGGCATAAGAGGCTCCTTGTGGGCTGTCATACAAGCATCACCAAAGCTTAATGGCGATGACACCGGGGCTACATAGCCTGACTTTGCACAACACGGCTGGATAAAGAAAGTCGATTCGCTGTAACCCAAAGACGGGTGAGCAGCCCGCACGGAGATTCGTCATGACTCAGATCGCCCGCATCAGCGACACCGGCAACGAACGCCGCCTGCAAGCCGAACGCCTGGTGGGCGAAGAGGCTTTGCAGCAAGCCCAGGCCCTGCGCTTCAACGTGTTCAGCGGCGAATTCAACGCCAAGCTCAAAGGCGCGGAACTGGGTCTGGACATGGACGACTACGATGTTCACTGCACCCACATCGGCGTGCGCGACCTGAACACCGGGCGCCTGGTGGCGACCACCCGCCTGCTCGACCACACCGCCGCCAGCAGCCTGGGCAAGTTCTACAGCGAAGAAGAATTCAGCCTGCACGGCCTGGTCCATCTGCAAGGCCCGATCCTGGAAATCGGCCGCACCTGCGTCGACCCGGCCTACCGCAACGGTGGCACCATCGCCGTGCTCTGGGGTGAGCTGGCCGAAGTACTGAACCAGGGCGGCTACAGCTACCTGATGGGGTGCGCGAGCATTCCAATGCAGGACGGCGGGATCCAGGCCCATGCGATCATGCAGCGCCTGCGCGAACGCTACCTGTGCACCGAACACCTGCGCGCCGAACCGAAAAAGCCGTTGCCGACCCTGGATATTCCCTCCAACGTGATCGCCGAAATGCCGCCGCTGCTCAAGGCCTACATGCGCCTGGGCGCGAAGATCTGCGGCGAGCCGTGCTGGGACGAAGATTTCCAGGTGGCCGATGTGTTCATCCTGCTCAAGCGCGACGAACTCTGCCCGCGTTACGCCAAACACTTCAAGGCGGCCGTGTAATGAGTCGCTTGCGCGTGTACGCGCGAATCGCACGGGTGTTGCTGGTGGTCGGGCTCGGCTTGAGCATGGCCAGCGTGTTCGGCGTGTTCGAGCGACTGGGGCTGGCCCACTCGATGGAACGCCGCCAGCGCTGGTCGCGGTTTTTCATGGCGCGCCTGGGCAACGCCCTGCCCTTCGATGTGACGGTTCACGGCAAGCTGCCGCAAGTGCCGATGCTGTGGGTCAGCAATCACGTGTCCTGGACCGATATACCGCTGCTGGGCATGCTCACGCCGCTGTCATTCCTGTCCAAGGCCGAAGTGCGCACCTGGCCCGTCGCCGGCTGGCTGGCAGCCAAGGCCGGCAGCCTGTTCATCCGTCGTGGTTCGGGCGACAGCCAGTTGATCCGCAAACAGATGACCCGCCACCTGGCGCAAGCCCACCCGCTGCTGATGTTCCCCGAGGGCACCACCACGGACGGTCGCTCGCTGCGCACCTTCCACGGTCGCTTGCTGTCAGCCGCCATCGACTCCGAAGTGGCGCTGCAACCGGTGGCGATTCGTTATGTGCGCAACGGCGAGCCCGACACCCTGGCGCCGTTCATTGGCGACGATGATCTGTTGTCGCACTTGATGCGCCTGTTTGCCAATGACCGGGGCGGTGTGGAAATTCACCTGCTCAAGCCGATTGCCTGCGAAGGTCGCGAGCGTGCGGCATTGGCGTTCGAAGCCCAGCAGGCGGTGCAGAAGGCGTTGTTTGGGGTCATACCAGAGAAACAGCAAGCCCCAATACGCCCCGCTATCGCGGCCTGACCCATTTCCCCTGTGGGAGCGGGCTTGCTCGCGAATGCGGATTCTCCTTCACCATTGATGTTGACTGACATACCGCATTCGCGAGCAAGCCCGCTCCCAACCTAGATCTGCGTTGCCTGGGCGAAATCCTGAAGGTGCGGATAGAACAACCGGAAATCCTCGCTCAACGGCTCATACAGCACCCGCAGTTCCTGCATCGCAGCCGCCAGCTCTTCCGGCCGGGTCAGGCGCCGCGAAATCCCCCGCAACACCTGCTCCAACACTTCAAATTCCTGATACGAGCCCAACCAGTCGTTGGCCACCATGTGCGGTGCGATTTTCGCCAGGCGTTCCGGTAGTTGCGCTTGTGTGGACAGCACCCGGTACACGTCCGAAGTGAACAACTCCAGCGGCCGGTCGGCATACAGCGCCCAGTCCCGGGCCAGGCAATGGTCGAAAAACACGTCGAGCACGATGCCGGCATAGCGCCGACGCGTCAGGGAAAACCGCGACAACGCGGTATCCACCAGCGGATGGCGATCGGTGAAAACGTCGATGCTGCGATGCAGCTGGATGGCCGCTTCGATCTCCGGGTCGAACTGCCCTTGCAGCCGCCCTTTGACGAAATCGCCATACAGGCTGCCGAGCAATTGACCAGGACGCTGGCCACCGAGGTGAAGATGTGCGAGATAGTTCATGGGCGCAGCTTAGCATTGCGCCTGTGTCTCTACACCCAACATATCGTTATAACCCGATATACCGATTTATTCGGTCGTCAGACCGAAATCATATTGGTATATCGCGAAATAACGATTTAAAGTTCGCTTCATCGCGATATAGCGTTTTACACATCACGAGCCCCCAACCATGAACCTTGAACTCGACGAAATAATAAAAGCCCTGGCGCACCCGGTACGGCGAGAAATCCTGCACTGGCTCAAAAATCCGGACGTCGAATTTCCAGACCAGTCCCACAGCAACGAGCACGGCGTTTGCGCCGGGCAGATCGATCAACGTTGCGGTTTGTCGCAGTCCACGGTGTCCGCGCACCTGGCCACCCTGCAACGCGCCGGCCTGATCAGCAGCCGCAAAGTCGGCCAGTGGCATTTCTTTAAACGCAATGAGGAAACCATTCAGGAGTTCCTCAAAGTCTTCAGCAAAGAGCTCTGACCCTTTACGTCAGCCAGCCGAAAAGGATTTAACCCATGCCCCTCTCGCTACTCATATTGGCCTTGAGCGCCTTCGCCATCGGCACCACCGAGTTCGTCATCATGGGCTTGCTGCCCGACGTGGCTGCCGACCTCGGTGTGTCGATCCCCGGCGCCGGCTGGCTGGTGACCGGGTACGCCCTGGGCGTGGCCATCGGTGCGCCGTTCATGGCACTGGCCACCGCCCGGCTGCCGCGCAAGGCCGCCCTGGTCGCGTTGATGGGCATCTTCATTATCGGCAACCTGCTCTGCGCAGTGGCCAGTGACTACAACGTGCTGATGTTTGCCCGCGTGGTCACCGCGCTGTGCCACGGTGCGTTCTTCGGTATCGGCTCGGTCGTGGCGGCGGGACTGGTGCCGGCCAACAAGCGCGCATCGGCCGTGGCCTTGATGTTCACCGGCCTGACCCTGGCCAACGTACTGGGCGTGCCGCTGGGCACCGCGCTCGGTCAGCAGGCCGGCTGGCGTTCGACCTTCTGGGCAGTGACCGTGATCGGCGTGATCGCGATGATCGGCCTGATCCGCTTCCTGCCGGCCAAGCGCGATGAAGAGAAACTCGACATGCGCGCCGAATTGCGCGCTCTCAAAGGCGCCGGCATCTGGCTGTCGCTGAGCATGACTGCACTGTTCGCCGCGTCGGTGTTCACCCTGTTTACCTACGTCGCGCCGCTGTTGGGCGAAGTCACCGGCGTCTCGCCCCGTGGCGTGACCTGGACCCTGATGCTGATCGGCCTGGGCCTGACGGTGGGCAACATCATCGGCGGCAAGCTGGCGGACAAAGGCCTGGCCGCGACGCTGATCGGCGTCTTCGTCGCCATGGCCGTGGTCTCCACCGTGCTGACCTGGACCAGCGTCGCGCTGATCCCCACCGAAATCACCCTGTTCCTCTGGGCCACCGCGTGTTTTGCCGCCGTGCCCGCCCTGCAAGTCAACGTGGTGACCTACGGCAAGGCTGCGCCGAACCTGGTCTCGACCCTGAACATCGGCGCCTTCAACGTCGGCAACGCACTCGGCGCCTGGGTCGGCGGCAGCGTCATCGCTCACGGGTTCGGCCTGACCAGCGTGCCCCTCGCGGCAGCCGTACTGGCGGTGCTCGCCCTGCTGGTCACCCTGATCACTTTCCGTCAGAGCGGTAATCCCGAACTGGCCCCCGCTACCAACTGATACCTCACGAGGGATGCAATAAATGACTACTATTTTCGATCCGATCAAACTGGGCGACCTCGAGTTGGCCAACCGCATCATCATGGCCCCGCTGACCCGTTGCCGCGCCGATGAAGGCCGCGTACCGAATGCCCTGATGGCCGAGTACTACGTACAACGCGCCTCCGCCGGCCTGATCCTCAGCGAGGCCACTTCGGTCACGCCGATGGGCGTCGGCTACCCGGACACCCCGGGTATCTGGTCCAACGACCAGGTGCGTGGCTGGGCCAACGTGACCAAGGCGATCCACGGCGCGGGCGGCAAGATCTTCCTGCAACTGTGGCACGTGGGTCGTGTATCGCACCCATCGTACCTGGGCGGTGAAGCACCGGTCGCTCCGAGCGCCATCCAGCCCAAGGGTCATGTCAGCCTGGTTCGTCCACTGGCCGACTACCCGACCCCGCGCGCCCTGGAAACCGAGGAAATCGCCGACATCGTCGACGCCTACCGCACCGGTGCCGAGAACGCCAAGGCCGCCGGTTTCGACGGCGTGGAAATCCACGGCGCCAACGGTTACCTGCTCGACCAGTTCCTGCAAAGCAGCACCAACCAGCGTACCGACAACTATGGTGGTTCCGTGGAAAACCGTGCTCGCCTGTTGCTGGAAGTGACCGACGCCGCGATCGAAGTCTGGGGCGCCGGCCGTGTCGGTGTGCACCTGGCACCGCGCGCCGACTCCCATGACATGGGCGATGACAACCTGGCAGAGACCTTCACCTACGTGGCTCGCGAACTGGGCAAGCGTGGCATCGCGTTCATCTGCTCGCGCGAGAAAGAAGGCGCCGACAGCCTCGGCCCGCAGATCAAGGAAGCCTTTGGCGGCCCGTACATCATCAACGAACGCTTCACCAAGGACAGTGCCAACCAATGGCTGGCCAGCGGCAAAGCCGATGCCGTCGCCTTCGGCGTACCGTTCATTGCCAACCCGGACCTGCCGGCGCGCTTGAAAGCGGATGCCCCGCTGAATGACGCGCGTCCGGAGCTGTTCTATGCCAAGGGCCCGGTCGGCTACATCGACTACCCAACACTGTAAGCGTTACCGTTAACACGCAATAGCCTCGGCTTGAAAAAGCCGAGGTTTTTTTGTTTAGGCATTTTGATTATCGCCACCGGCAATAAACCATTACACCAATAAAAAACACCTTAATCGCACCCCTGTTATTATCTATAAATACCAACCACCGAAAACAGGTAATATCATGGACGATAAAGAAAACAATCAAGAACACAGCAACGAAGACATTAAAGATGTAACCTTTGAACAGAACTTCCTTAAAGACATGACCCGCGCCATGCTGCCCGCCTATTTACAGCATCTGGTCAGTTTTGCCGAAGATAGAGCAGACATAGATAACGCCATAGACAAACAGAAAACCGTGGACGAATTCGACGAATTCATCCGCAAAGGTAAGCGGGACGAGGAACAGGCCTGGCGCTCCATCAGTAACGATGAGTCTCCCAACAGCGTGATTGTCTACATCTTCAATGCCACCGCAAAAACGTTCAGCCTCACCACAACAAGCTCGTGTAACGGCGCTCCCCCCAGAGAGGCTTGTGCCCTCGAACCCTGGGACTACGCGTCAATCATACTGCGCAGCGAGCCACCTACTAAAAAAAACCCTAACATCAAAGTCAATCATGACCTCTCTTTTGAAAGTGGCAAATTTGCATTCCAATTCAATACATCGCTGAGTTTGAAAGGTGATGGTCCTTTTGTCCTCAAGGTTACATTCACTCCCCACATTCAACATACTGTGCGATCTATTGGTAAGGAACAATTGAAGTGCACCTCCAGCATCACCAGAAGCCTGTCAAAGGAACCTTACAGCTACAGCGTCGTGATCAGGCTGGGTTAACAGCTTTAGGCATTTGATTTTCGCCACCAGCAACAATCCATTACACCAATAAAATACACCTTAATCGCACCCCTGTTATTATCTATAAATACCAACCACCGAAAATAGGTAATATCATGAACGATAAAGAAAACAATCAAGAAAACAGCAACGAAGACATTAAAGATGTAACCTTTGAACAGAACTTCCTTAAAGACATGACCCGCGCCATGCTGCCCGCCTATTTGCAGCACCTGGTCAGCTTTGCCGAAGATAGAGCAGACATAGATAACGCCATAGACAAACAGAAAACCGTGGACGAATTCGACGAATTCATCCGCGAAGGTAAGCGGGACGAGGAACAGGCCTGGCGCTCCATCAGTAACGTTCAGTCTCCCAACAGCGTTATCTTCTACATCTTCAATGCCACCGCAAAAACGTTCAGCCTCACCACATCAAGCTGGAATAACGGCATTCACCCCAACGAGAAATATGACCTTGAACCCTGGGACTACTTGTCATTCATACTGCGCAGTGAGCCACCTAGAATAGGTACCAGAAAATTTCGTGAAATCAAAGTCAATCATGACTTCTCTTATGAAAGTGGCAAACTTGCATTCCAATTCACGACATCGCTGAGTGTGAGCCTTTCCACTACTGGACTCACTCCCCACCTTAAACATACTGTTCGATCTATTGGTAAGGAAAAATTGAAGTGCACCTCCAGCATCACCAGAAGAATACCAAAGAGCCCTTATAGCTACATCGTCGTGATCAGGGTGGGTTAACAGCACCTGAACAGAACACGCAAGCGCTTGATAGCAGGCGCTTGCCCTGTACTTCGTTGACGCAGTTCCCGCTTTCCATCGATCAGCCTGCGAATCAAGCTCCCTCCCGGCGACAACACAAATTTCCTACAAAATACGTAGTTCATTGACTGTGAACCGGTCGAGCATCCGTATATAAAAGCACCCCATACCGCAAGTCGCGTGAAGAAAGGTTCATCTGGCGCTGCATCGATTGACACGGCTGCAGTCAATTACGCATCTTGCTTCATTTGCGCAAGCTGGGGCTGAAGCGCAACAGGTCCAGCCCGGTATCGACCCAACGCTCAGCCTCGCTGTGCAATTGAAAGCTGTCGGGGGCCAGCAGCCACTGGTACAGGATGCCATCGATGTAGGCATGCAGGCTGATGGCCGCGCGAGCCGTGTCGAGGTTTTCCGGCAGTTGCCCGCGATTCACGGCGTTACTCAGGGCAAGGCCGATCCGTACATTGCAGTCCAGGCTGGCCGCCACACGCTGCTGGCGCAAGTCGCACATTTCATCGGTGAACTCGCACTTATGAAACAGAATTTCGTTGATGCGTCGGGTTTTCGGGTCCAGCGCAATTTGATGAAACAAATGAATCAACAGCTTGCGCATGCAGCCCAAGGGGTCGGGTTCGTCCGGGCTTTCGCTGGCCTTGGCCATTTCATCCAGAGGCTCATGCAGGGTGTCGAGCATGGCCTGTACCAGGTCCGCCTTGTTGCTGAAATGCCAGTAGATCGCCCCGCGGGTAACGCCGGCCAGGGTCGCGATGTCCGCCAGGGTCGTTCGCGCCACACCCCGCTCGAAAAAGGCTTTCTCGGCCGCTTCGAGTATCTGGCTGCGGGTTTCTTGGGCTTCCTCTTTGGTACGACGGACCATGGCAGTACAACCTCAATCAGGATGCTTCAGCGATGTCTGGATATCAGCTGAATAAAAGCGGGGCGAGAGCTCTTGGGTATCGTCCCCGGGCTTACGATTTGAACCTTTCCAGGACGTTTGTAACGACCTGGGTACACGGCCAGGGCCTTTACAAACAGCCGTGAATGTAAGTATATTCCTTAGCATGCTACTTATCCACCCGGACCCCACTTTTTAACCTTCCATCTTTTCTTGTGCGTTTTTTTTCGCGCCTGACCCGAGGATTTTCATGCAATTCAAGCCAGCTGTTACCGCTCTGGTCGCCGCCGTCGCCCTGGCATCGCTGCTCAGCGGATGCAAAAAGGAAGAAGCTCCACCGGCCGCACCACCGCCTCAGGTCGGCGTCGTTACCCTGCAAGCGCAAACGTTTACGCTCACCTCGGAACTGCCGGGGCGCACCAGCGCGTTCCGCATTGCCGAGGTTCGTCCACAGGTCAACGGCATCATTCTCAAGCGCCTGTTCAAGGAAGGCAGTGACGTCAAGGCCGGCCAGCAGCTCTATCAGATCGATCCATCGGTCTATGAGGCGACCCTGAAAAGCGCCGAAGCCAACCTGCGTTCGACCAAGTCGATTTCCGATCGCTACCAGCAACTGGTCAACGAACAGGCCGTAAGCCGCCAGGAATACGACACAGCCGTGGCCAACCGCCTGCAATCGGAAGCTTCGTTGCAATCGGCGCAGATCAACGTGCGCTACACCAAGGTCTACGCGCCGCTGACCGGCCGCATCGGTCGTTCCACGGTGACCGAGGGCGCGCTGGTCAGCAACGCGCAGACCGAAGCGATGGCCGTGATCCAGCAACTTGACCCGATCTACGTCGATGTGACGCAATCCTCGGTCGAACTGCTGCAACTTCGGCGCGAACTGGAAAGCGGTCGCCTGCAGAAGGCCGGTGACAACGCCGCCAAGGTCAAGCTGACCCTCGAGGACGGCAGCGAATACAAACTGGACGGTAAACTGGAGTTCTCCGAAGTCTCGGTCGACCAGACCACCGGTTCCGTGACCCTGCGTGCCGTGTTCCCGAACCCTGATCACACCCTGCTGCCGGGCATGTTCGTGCACGCACAGTTGCAGGCTGGTGTGAACAGCGCGGCGATCCTGGCCCCGCAACAAGGCGTGACCCGCGACCTCAAGGGCAGTCCGACCGCACTGGTCGTCGGCCCTGACAACAAGGTTGAACTGCGTCAGCTCAAGGCCAGCCGCACCGTCGGTAACCAATGGTTGATCGAAGACGGCCTGAAAGCCGGCGATCGCCTGATCACCGAAGGCCTGCAATTCGTCAAGCCAGGCATCGAAGTCAAGGCCACTGACGCCACTAACGTAGGCGCCAAGAACCCGGCCCCCGCCAAGCCAGCTGAGCAGGCTGCCAGCGGCAAAGGGGAGTAACTCATGTCCAGATTTTTCATCGACCGTCCGATTTTCGCCTGGGTAATAGCCCTGGTGATCATGCTGGTCGGGGCACTGTCGATCCTCAAGCTGCCGATCAACCAGTACCCGAGCATTGCACCGCCGGCCATCGCCATTTCCGTGACCTACCCGGGCGCTTCCGCGCAAACCGTGCAGGACACCGTGGTCCAGGTGATCGAGCAACAGCTCAACGGTATCGACAACCTGCGTTATGTGTCTTCGGAAAGTAACTCCGACGGCACCATGACCATTACCGCGACCTTCGAGCAAGGCACCAACTCCGATACCGCGCAGGTCCAGGTCCAGAACAAGCTGAACCTGGCCACCCCGCTGTTGCCGCAGGAAGTGCAGCAACAAGGTATCCGCGTGACCAAGGCAGTGAAGAACTTCCTGCTGGTGATCGGCGTGGTGTCGCGTGACGGCAGCATGACCAAGGACGACCTGTCCAACTACATCGTGTCGAACATGCAGGACCCGATCTCGCGGACCGCCGGCGTCGGCGACTTCCAGGTGTTCGGTTCGCAGTACGCCATGCGTATCTGGCTCGACCCGGCCAAGTTGAACAACTTCAATCTGACCCCGGTCGACGTCAAGACCGCCATCGCCGCGCAGAACGTCCAGGTGTCCTCCGGCCAGCTCGGCGGCCTGCCCGCCCTGCCCGGCACCCAGTTGAACGCGACGATCATCGGCAAGACGCGCCTGCAGACCGCCGAGCAATTCAACAAGATCCTGCTCAAGGTCAACAAGGACGGTTCCCAGGTTCGCCTGAAAGATGTCGCCGAAGTCGGCCTGGGTGGCGAGAACTACAGCATCAACGCCCAGTTCAACGGCGCCCCGGCGTCCGGTCTGGCCGTGAAGCTGGCCACCGGTGCCAACGCCCTGGATACCGCCAAGGCCCTGCGCACGACCATCGACAGCCTCAAGCCGTTCTTCCCTGAAGGGATGGAAGTGGTGTTCCCGTACGACACCACGCCGGTGGTGACCGAATCGATCAAGGGCGTGGTACACACCCTGGTCGAAGCGGTTGCGCTGGTGTTCCTGGTGATGTTCCTGTTCCTGCAGAACTTCCGTGCCACCATCATCACCACGATGACGGTTCCGGTGGTATTGCTCGGGACATTCGGCATCCTCGCGGCGGCCGGTTTCAGTATCAACACCCTGACCATGTTCGGCATGGTACTGGCCATCGGCTTGCTGGTGGACGACGCCATCGTCGTGGTGGAAAACGTCGAACGGGTGATGAGCGAAGAAGGCCTGTCGCCCAAGGAAGCGACCAAGAAATCCATGGGCCAGATCCAGGGTGCCCTGGTCGGTATCGCCCTGGTGCTCTCGGCGGTATTGCTGCCGATGGCGTTCTTCAGCGGTTCCACCGGTGTGATCTACAAGCAGTTCTCGATTACCATCGTCTCGGCCATGGCCCTGTCGGTACTGGTTGCCCTGATCTTCACCCCGGCGCTCTGCGCCACCATGCTCAAGCCGATTTCGAAAGGCGAGCATCACACCCCGAAACGCGGCTTCTTCGGCTGGTTCAACCGCAACTTCGACCGTGGTGTCAGTAGCTACGAGCGTGGCGTGGGCAACATGCTCACGCACAAGGCGCCGTACCTGCTGGCCTACCTGATCATTGTCGTCGGCATGATCTGGCTGTTCACCCGCATTCCGACGGCGTTCCTACCGGAAGAGGACCAGGGCGTACTGTTCGCCCAGGTACAGACCCCAGCCGGTTCGACCGCCCAGCGCACCCAGGTGGTCGTGGACGAAATGCGTGAATTCCTGCTGCGTCCGGGCAAGGATGGCGGCGAAGGCGATGCGGTGAACTCGGTGTTTACCGTGACCGGCTTCAACTTCGCCGGCCGTGGCCAGAGCTCGGGCATGGCGTTCATCATGCTGCGCCCATGGGAAGATCGAAACGCTGACAACAGCGTGTTCAAGGTCGCGGCCCGTGCCCAACAGCACTTCTTCACCTTCCGTGACGCCATGGTGTTTGCCTTCGCCCCGCCTGCGGTACTGGAATTGGGTAACGCCACCGGTTTCGACGTGTTCCTGCAGGACCGCGCCGGTATCGGTCACGACAAGCTGATGGAAGCGCGTAACCAGTTCCTCGGCATGGCGGCGCAAAGCAAGATCCTCACCCAGGTGCGTCCTAACGGCCTGAACGACGAACCGCAATTCCAACTGGAAATCGACGACGAGAAGGCCAGTGCCCTGGGCATTACCATCGCCGACATCAACAACACCCTGTCGATCGCCCTGGGCAGTAGCTACGTCAACGACTTCATCGACCGTGGTCGGGTGAAGAAGGTTTACGTGCAAGGCCAGCCGGGTTCACGCATGAGCCCCGAAGACCTGAACAAGTGGTACGTGCGCAACAGCGTCGGCACCATGGTTCCGTTCTCGGCGTTCGCCAAGGGCGAGTGGATCTACGGCTCGCCGAAACTGGCCCGCTACAACGGCGTAGAAGCGATGGAAATCCTCGGCGCCCCGGCTCCGGGTTATTCCACCGGTGAAGCCATGGCCGAAGTCGAGGCCCTTGCCGCCAAACTGCCGAAGGGTGTCGGTATTTCCTGGACCGGCCTGTCCTACGAGGAACGGCTGTCCGGCTCGCAAGCGCCGGCGCTGTACGCCCTTTCGCTGCTGATGGTGTTCCTGTGCCTGGCGGCGCTGTATGAGAGCTGGTCGATTCCGATCGCGGTGATGCTGGTCGTTCCGCTGGGGATTATCGGTGCGCTGATGGCCACCAGCCTGCGTGGTTTGTCCAACGACGTGTACTTCCAGGTGGGCCTGTTGACGACCATCGGTCTGGCGGCGAAAAACGCCATCCTGATCGTCGAATTCGCCAAGGAACTGCACGAACAAGGGCGCAGCCTGCGTGAGGCGGCCATCGAAGCCTGCCGCATGCGTCTGCGACCGATCATCATGACCTCCCTCGCCTTCGTGCTCGGTGTGGTACCCCTGGCGATCTCCACGGGCGCAGGTTCCGGTAGCCAGCATGCCATCGGCACCGGCGTGATTGGCGGTATGATCACGGCAACCGTTCTGGCGATCTTCTGGGTCCCACTGTTCTTCGTCACCGTGTCGGCCATGGGTCAGCGTAAAAACGTCGACCAGGAAGACGCTACTGAAACTCCTAAAGAGGCTGGCCAATGAGCAAGTCGCTACTCTCCCTGGCAGTCGCCGCCTTCGTGCTAAGTGGCTGCTCGCTGATACCTGACTATCAGCGGCCGGACGCTCCGGTGGCAGGTCAATACCCGCAGGGCCCGGCATACTCGCCGGCCCAGGCACCGGCGCAGGCCGCTGCCGAGCAGGGCTGGAGGCAGTTTTTCCATGACCCGGCGCTGCAGCAACTGATTCAGGTATCCCTGGAAAACAACCGCGACCTGCGTGTCGCGGCCCTGAACATCGATGCCTTTGCGGCTCAATACCGCATCTCGCGCGCCGATCTGTTCCCGGCCGTTTCGGCCAACGGTAGCGGCAGCCGTCAGCGCCTGCCGGCTGACGCTTCGCAGACCGGTGAAGCGGGCATCAGCAGTTCCTACTCGGCCACGGTCGGCATCAGTGCCTACGAGCTCGACATGTTCGGGCGGATTCGCAGCCTGAACGAAGAAGCGCTGCAGCAGTACTTCGCCACCGAAGAAGGCCGCCGCAGCACCCAGATCAGCCTGGTGGCCAGTGTGGCCAACGCCTACCTGACCTGGCAGGCCGACAAGGAACTGCTCAAGCTGACCCAGGACACCCTCGCCGCGTTCGAGGAGAGCTACAAGCTCACCGCCCGCAGCAACGAAGTGGGGGTCGCTTCGGCCCTGGACCTGGCGCAGTCGCGCACCTCGGTGGAAAACGCCCGGGCGCAACTGGCCAAGTACACCCGCCAGGTCGCCCAGGATGAAAACAGCCTGGTATTGCTGCTCGGCACCGGCATCCCGGCCAACCTGCAGGCGGCCAAACCGCTGGCGGACGATCTGTTGGCCGAAGTACCGCCCGGCCTGCCGTCGGACTTGCTGCAGCGTCGTCCGGACATCCTGCAAGCCGAGTACAACCTCAAGGCCGCCAACGCCAACATTGGCGCGGCGCGGGCGGCGTTCTTCCCGAGCATCAGCCTGACGGCCAACGCCGGCACCCTGAGCCCGGACCTGTCCGGCCTGTTCAAGGGTGGCTCGGGCACCTGGCTGTTCCAGCCGCAGATCAACCTGCCGATCTTCAACGCCGGCAGCCTGCGCGCCAGCCTGGATTACTCGAAAATCCAGAAAGACATTGGCGTGGCGAACTACGAGAAGTCTATCCAGACGGCCTTCCAGGAAGTCGCCGATGGCCTGGCCGCGCGCCAGACCTACGTCCAGCAGTTGCAGGCACAGCAGGACTTCGTCAATGCCAACCAGGACTACTACCGCCTGGCCGAGCGTCGTTACCGCATCGGTGTCGACAGCAACCTGACCTTCCTCGATGCCCAGCGTCAGCTGTTCAGTGCCCAACAGGCACTGATCACCGACCGCCTGGCGCAGCTGGTCAGCCAGGTCAACCTGTACAAGGCCCTGGGTGGTGGCTGGAACGAACAGACGGCGAAGAACGAGCCGTTGAAGGAAGAAGCGCCGAAGTTGAAGTTGTTCTGATGGTGCTGTGAAAAAACATGAAGCCCACCTTTTGGTGGGCTTTTTGTTGGTTGCAGGAAAGTATGCGTTGTCTGATCCGGCCCCTTCGCGAGCAAGCCCGCTCCCACATTCGATCGTATTCTTCCTGGAGGAACCCGGTTGAATGTGGGAGCGGGCTTGCTCGCGAAGGGGCCAGTATCGACAACACAAACCCCGGCCAATCTTACGTTCGATAATCGCCCAAAACCTGCTTTCACAAATTGAACCATCTAGTACATTCACATCACCATTCGATCCACAAAACCAATAACAACAGGTTCGATACGATGCCCCCGCGCCCTACCCTCTCCGGCTGATCCGCCCCGCTTGTCCCGATCTCGCATGCACGTCTGCAACCCCAGGTTGCGGCATCACCCTGTTTCATCCCCAAGAATTAGAGAGACCCGAGCCCATGCCTTCTCCCGCGCATTACTTCGTTCCCAGCCTGATCGCCGTCGCCCTGGCGAGCGCAGCCCTGCCCGCCCAGGCCGAAGAGTCGGGGTTTGTCGAAGGAGCCAAGGTCAACCTGAACCTGCGCAACTTCTACATCAACCGCAACTTCACCAACCCGACCAAGACCCAGGGCAAGGCCGAAGAGTGGACACAAAGCTTCATTCTTGACGCCAAGTCTGGGTATACCCAGGGCATCGTCGGCTTCGGCATGGATGTGCTGGGCCTGTATTCGGTGAAACTCGATGGCGGCAAAGGCACCGGTGGCACACAGTTGCTGCCGCTGGACAGTGACGGCCGCCCGGCCGACAACTTCGGGCGCACCAACGTGGCGTTCAAGGCCAAGCTGTCGCAGACCGAAGCGAAGGTGGGCGAATGGATCCCGGTGCTGCCGATCCTGCGTTCGGATGACGGCCGCTCGCTGCCGCAGACCTTCCGTGGCGGTCAGATCACCTCGAAGGAATTCGACGGCCTGACGCTATACGGCGGCCAGTTCCGCCAGAACAGCCCGCGCGACGACAGCAGCATGAGCGACATGTCGATGACCGGCAAAGCCGCATTCACCTCCGACCGCTTCAACTTCCAGGGCGGCGAGTACCTGTTCAACGAGAAACGCACCCAGATCGCTGTGTGGAACGCCGAACTCAAGGACATCTACAGCCAGCAATTCATCAACCTGACCCACAGCCAACCGCTCGGCGCCTGGACCCTGGGTGCCAATCTCGGCTTCTTCTACGGCAAGGATGACGGCAGCGCCCGGGCCGGCGAGTTGGACAACAAGACGATGTACGGGCTGCTATCGGCCAAGTACGGTGGCAACACCTTTTACGTCGGCCTGCAGAAACTCACCGGCGACAGCCCGTGGATGCGCGTCAACGGCACCAGCGGCGGAACCCTGGCCAACGACAGCTACAACTCCAGCTACGACAACGCCCGGGAAAAATCCTGGCAGGTGCGCCACGACTACAACTTCGTCGCCCTTGGCGTGCCGGGGTTGACCCTGATGAACCGCTACATCAGCGGCGACAACGTGCACACGGGGACGATCACCGATGGCAAGGAATGGGGGCGTGAAAGTGAACTGGGCTACACCGTGCAAAGCGGTGCGCTGAAAGACCTGAACGTGAAATGGCGCAACTCGACCATGCGTCGCGACTACAGCAACAATGAGTTCGATGAAAACCGTGTGATCGTCAGCTATCCGATCAGCCTGTTGTAAACACAAAACAAATGTGGGAGCGGGCTTGCTCGCGAAAGCGGACGGTCAGCCAGCAATGATGTCGACTGAAACACCGCATTCGCGAGCAAGCCCGCTCCCACACTAGATCTTCGGTATGTTCAAAATCTACGGTGCATTCACACCCGCGATTCGGTCCCCAACTCATCCCACACCGACTCGGCCAGGTGGAACGTCGCGTTGGCGGCGGGAATGCCGCAGTAGATCGCGCTCTGCATGATCACTTCCTTGATCTCGCCACGGCTCACGCCGTTGTTGGCGGCGGCGCGCAGGTGCAGTTTGAGTTCACCCTCGCGGTTCATGCCGATCAGCATGGCGATGGTGATCAGGCTGCGGGTGTGGCGCGGCAGGCCCGGACGGGTCCAGATGTCACCCCAGGCGTGGCGGGTGATCATTTCCTGGAACTCCGAGTTGAACTCGGTCAGGGTGGTCAGGCTGCGGTCGACATGGGCGTCGCCCAGTACCGCGCGACGGACATTCATGCCCTCGTCGTAACGTTGCTTCTCGTCCACAACAATCCCCTTCAATGAGCCAACAAGAACGCCAGTACCCGCTCGCTGAACGCAGCGCCGGCCTGGACGTTGGACAAGTGCGCGGCGTAGAACTCGGCGTACTCGGCGCCCTGCACGTGCTCCTGGATGAAGTGTCCACCAGAGGGCGGCGTCACTGCATCTTCAGTCCCGGCAACCACCAACAGCGGTGCCTTGATCGAAGACAATTGATCGCGGAAGTCGGCATCACGCACCGCTGCGCAGTTGGCCGCGTAACCTTCAGGCGAAGTGGCCGCCAGCATTTCGGTGATCTGCCTGGCCGCGGCCGGATTGGCCGCTGAGAAATCCGGGGTGAACCAGCGCGCAATCGACGCATCGCGCAGAGCGACCATCGCGGCCTGGCCATCGCGCAGCACGGTTTCGATGCGTGGGTTCCACACCGACGGATCACCGATTTTCGCCGCGGTGTTGCACACCACCAGTTTGTTCAGGCGCTCGCCGGCATTGATGCCCAGCCACTGGCCGATCAGCCCGCCCATGGACAGTCCACAGAAATGCGCGCGCTCGATGTGCAGCGCATCCAGCAGCGCCAGTACGTCGCGGCCCAGTTGCTCGATGCTGTACGGTCCCGGCGTCACCAAGGACTTGCCATGGCCGCGGGTATCGAAACGCAGCACGCGAAAATGCTCGCTGAACGCCGCATTTTGCGCGTCCCACATGTGCAGGTCAGTACCCAGCGAGTTGGACAGCACCAGCACCGGCGCATCGACCGGTCCGTCGAGTTGCGGCCCTTGAATTTGGTAGTGCAGTTCGCCATCGGCGAGTTGTACGAAAGCCACAGCAGTCTCCTTCACGCAGTCAATGCAGAATGTTCAGCCACCGCTCGCTCGACCCAGGTACGGGCCTGACCGAGGTAGTGGGCGGGGTCCAGCAGATGATCGAGTTCAGCCGCCGACAGCTCGGCGGTCACTTGCGGTTCGTCGCCGAGTACCGCGCGCAGATGACGTTGCTCGGCCACGGCACGTTTGCAGCATTGCTCCAACAGGTGATGCGCAGTGTCGCGGCCAACCCGTTGCGCAAGGACGATGCTCACCGCTTCGGCGAGTACCAGGCCCTGGGTCAGGTCGAGGTTGCGCGCCATGCGGGCGGCGTCCACTTCCAGCCCGCCGGTCACCAGCAGCGCCTGCTTGAGGCTGCCGGACACCAGGCAGCAAATCTCCGGCAGGGTTTCCCACTCGGCGTGCCACAGCCCCAGGCTGCGCTCGTGCTCCTGGGGCATCGCGCTGAACAAGGTCGACAGCAGGCCTGGTACGCGCGTCGCCGCGCCAATCAGCACGGCCGCGCCGACGGGATTGCGTTTGTGCGGCATGGTCGAGGAGCCGCCCTTGCCCGGCGCCGAAGGCTCGAACACCTCGGCGGCTTCGGTCTGCATCAACAGACTGATGTCGCGACCGAGTTTACCCAGGCTGCCGGCGATCAGTCCGAGTACCGAGCCAAACTCCACCAGGCGATCGCGCTGGGTGTGCCAGGGCTGGTCGGGCAGCGTCAGTTGCAGCTCTTCGGCCAACGCCTGGGCAATCGGCATCGCCTGATCACCCAAGGCCGCGAGGGTCCCGGAAGCGCCGCCGAATTGCAGCACCAGCAGACGGGGCTTGAGTTCCAGCAGACGCTGACGACTGCGGGTCACCGCCCCCAGCCAACCGGCGATTTTCATGCCCAGGGTCACCGGCGTCGCGTGCTGCAACCAGGTGCGCCCGGCTAGTGGCGTGGCCACATGACGTTGGGCCTGGGTAGCGAGAGTCTGGCCCAGTTGCGCCAGATCGCTGTCGATCAATTCCAGCGCCCGGCGCAATTGCAGCACCAGGCCGCTGTCCATCACATCCTGACTGGTGGCGCCCAGATGCACGTAGCGCTCGGCCTCGGCATCGCTCGCCGCGATCTGTTTGCCCAGCGCCTTGACCAACGGAATCGCAGAATTACCCGCCGTGGCAATCGCCTCGCCCAAGGCCGCAAAATCGTAATGCCCGGCCTGGCAGGCCGCTTCGATCGGCGCTACCGCCGTGTGCGGAATCAGTCCAACCCGCGCTTCGGCACGGGCCAGCGCCGCTTCGAAATCGAGCATGGCCTGGACCCGGCCCTGATCGCAGAACACTTCACGCATGTCGCGGGCAGTGAAATAGGCATCGAACAATTGATTGCCCGGTCGCTCGTTCATAAACAATCCCTGCAGGCGCGGGCCGCTCGGGCCCGCGGGTATGGATCAAAGGTCGTGATGCAGATACTTGGCTTGCTTGGGCAGGCGCAGGCTGAACAGGAACGCGATCGCCATCATCACCGTCACGTACCAGTAGAAGGAGTTTTCCATCCCGACCGCTTTAAGGCTCAAGGCAACATACTCCGCCGAACCACCGAAGATCGCATTCGCCACCGCGTACGCCAGGCCGACGCCCAGTGCGCGCACTTCGGGCGGGAACATTTCGGCTTTTACCAGGCCGCTGATCGAGGTGTAGAAACTGACGATCGCCAGTGCCACGGTAATCAGCACAAAGGCCAGGAACGGACTGGTGACGCTTTTCAGGCTCAGCAGGATCGGCACGGTGCACAAAGTACCCAAGGCGCCGAACCACAGCATCGAGTTACGTCGGCCGATCTTGTCGGCGAGCATGCCGAAGAACGGCTGCATGCACATATAAAGGAACAGTGCGCCGGTCATGATGTAACTGGCGGTCTTGGCGTGCATGCCGGCGGTGTTCACCAGGTATTTCTGCATGTACGTGGTGAAGGTGTAGAAAATCAGCGAGCCACCGGCGGTGTAGCCGAGCACCGTGATGAACGCGGCTTTATGGTCGCGGAACAGCGCGCGGATGCTGCCGGCGTCCTTGTTTTCGCGCATTTCCTTGCTGGTGGTTTCTTTCAGCGAACGGCGCAGATAAAGCGAAACCAGCGCCGCCATCGCACCGACCACGAACGGAATCCGCCAGCCGTAGGCGCGCAATTCGTCCTCACTGAGGAACTGCTGCAGGACCACCACCAGCGACACCGCCAGCAACTGCCCGCCGATCAGCGTGACGTACTGGAACGAGGCGAAAAAACCGCGCTGGCCCTTGAGGGCGACTTCGCTCATGTAGGTGGCGGTGGTGCCATATTCGCCACCCACCGACAGGCCCTGGAGCAAGCGCGCGAACAACAGCATGATCGGCGCCCAGACACCGATGTCCTTGTAGGTCGGCAGGCAGGCGATGAGCAGCGAGCCGAAGCACATCATCAGAATCGATATCAGCATCGAATTCTTGCGCCCGTGCTTGTCCGCGACCCGGCCGAAGATCCAGCCGCCAATCGGGCGCATCAGGAACCCGGCGGCAAATACGCCCGCGGTGTTGACCAACTGCACGGTGGGGTTGTCGGAGGGGAAAAAGGCAGGCGCGAAGTAGATCGCACAGAAGGCATAGACATAGAAGTCGAACCATTCGACGAGGTTGCCGGACGAAGCGCCGACAATGGCGAAGATCCGCTTGTTGCGTTCTTCGCCGGTGTACAGAGGTTCTGTAGCGGTGATCGATGTCATTGTTTTTTACTCAATGGGGACTGTGAGAGTCTAGACATACTTTGCAACAGTCCCGTTCCACAAATGCATCAACCCCCTGTAGGAGCTGGCTTGCCAGCGATGGACGCAAGAGCGACACGGTAAACCAATGGATACGCGTCATCGTTAACGACCATCGCTGGCAAGCCAGCTCCTACAGGGGATGCGGTGTTCACTTAATAATCGAAGAACACCGTCTCGGCGTCGGTGCCCTGCAGAACAACGTTCCACTGGTACACACCCGACGCATCCTGCTTCGCCAGCAAGGTGCCGCGACGTTCTGCCGGCACGCATTCGAGCAACGGATCGGCGACGTTAGCCGGCTCGCCATCGAAGTAGATCCGCGTCAGCAAGTGCTTCACCAGGCCACGGGCAAACACCAGCACCACCAGATGCGGTGCCTGGGTCGTGCCCTTGAGGCCTTCGACCGTACCCGGCTTGATGGTGGTGAACCGGAAACGCCCTTCGGCATCCACCGGCACCCGGCCAAAGCCCTCGAAGTTCGGGTCCAGGGGTTTGTCCTGGTCGTCTTCGGGGTGGTCGTATTTGCCGGCGGCGTTGGCCTGCCAGACTTCCAGCATCGCGTCGTTGACGACATCGCCGTTGCCATCGACCACCTGCCCGGTGATCGCCACGCGCTCGCCCAGGGTTTGCTCGACAGTCAGGTCTTCGCGGTTCAGCCAGGTCAGTCCGATGTGGTAGTACGGCCCGACGGTGTGGGACGTGGTCGCATTCAGCGTCATCTTATTTCTCCATCGGCGTGGCGTCGCGGCCGCGCAAGACGATGTCCCAGCGATAACCGAGGGCATAGGAAGGGATGGTTTTTTCCAGATCGAACGAGGCGATCAAACGCTCTTTGGCGCGGGTATCGGGCACGCAGTTGTAGATCGGGTCGTACGCCAGCAGCGGGTCGCCCGGGAAATACATCTGGGTGACCAGGCGCGTCAGGATGCTCGGCCCGAACAGCGAGAAATGGATGTGCGCCGGGCGCCAGGCGTTGTGGTGGTTACCCCACGGATACGCGCCGGGCTTGATGGTCTGGAACTGGTACCAGCCATCGGCGTCGGTCACGGTGCGGCCGGTGCCGGTGAAGTTGGGGTCCAACGGCGCGTCGTGCAGGTCACGGGCATGGTTGTAGCGACCGGCGGCGTTGGCCTGCCAGATCTCCACCAGGATCCCCGGCACCGGCAGGCCGTTCTCATCCAGCACACGGCCGTGAATGATGATGCGTTCGCCCTGTGGTTCGCCTTCATGCTGGGCGGTCAGGTCGTTATCCTTCTCATTGACGCGCTCGGCACCAATGGTCGGACCGGTGATTTCCGACAACGAATGCGGCAAAAACACCAATGGCTTGGACGGCGAGCGCAGGTTGGTGGATTGGTAGGTCGGATGCAGGTACTCAGGCTGAGTGCCTTCCTGCGGGCGACGATAACCAGGCTTGTCAGTCATGAAGCTTTCCTCGATTTCTTGTTAGTGGCAGAGCGCGTCAGACGCGCTCGATCGCCAGGGCCAGACCCTGGCCGACACCGACGCACATGGTCGCCAGGCCTTTCTTGCCACCGGTTTTTTCCAGCTGATGCAATGCGGTCAGTACCAGGCGCGCACCGCTCATGCCCAGCGGATGGCCCAAGGCAATGGCGCCACCGTTCGGGTTGACCTGGGCCGCGTCGTCGGCGATTCCCAGTTCACGCAGTACCGCCAGGCCCTGGCTGGCGAAGGCTTCGTTGAGTTCGATCACGTCGAAATCGCTGACGGCCACGCCGAGGCGTTCGATCAGTTTACGCACGGCGGGCACCGGGCCGATGCCCATCACCCGTGGCGCAACACCGGCGCTGGCCATGCCCAGCACTTTGGCGCGGGCGGTCAGGCCGTGTTTTTTCACCGCTTCGGCCGAAGCCAGGATCAAGGCGGCGGCACCGTCGTTGACGCCCGAAGCGTTGCCAGCGGTGACGGTTTTGTCCGGGCCGTTGACCGGCTTGAGTTTGGTCAGGGCTTCGAGGGTGGTGTCGGCGCGCGGATGTTCGTCCTGGGTGACCACGGTTTCACCCTTCTTGTGGGCAATGCGCACTTCGACGATTTCTTCGGCGAAGAAGCCCGCGGCTTGCGCGGCGGCGGTGCGTTGCTGGCTGCGCAAGGCGAACGCGTCCTGATCGGCGCGGGACACCTGGTAATCGTCGGCGACGTTGTCGGCGGTTTGCGGCATCGCATCCACACCGTACTGGGCTTTCATCAACGGGTTGATGAAGCGCCAGCCGATGGTGGTGTCTTCCAGCTTCATGTTGCGCGAGAACGCTGCATCAGCCTTGCCCATCACGAATGGCGCGCGGGACATCGACTCGACGCCACCGGCAATCGCCAGCTCCATTTCGCCACTGGCGATGGCGCGGAACGCGGTGCCGATGGCGTCCATGCCCGAAGCGCACAGGCGATTGAGGGTCACACCCGGAATGGTTTCCGGCAGCCCCGCCAGCAGCAGCGCCATGCGCGCCACGTTGCGGTTGTCTTCACCGGCCTGGTTGGCGCAGCCGAGGAACACTTCGTCCACCGCCGTCCAGTCCACCGAAGGGTTGCGCTCCATCAGCGCCTTGATCGGCACCGCGGCCAGGTCGTCGGCGCGAACTGCCGACAGGCCGCCGCCGAAACGGCCGATGGGGGTGCGAATCGCGTCGCAGATATAAACTTCACGCATCATGCTTCTCCGGGCTTCGAGATCACGCAGAGCGAGCTCCCGTTTGTTATTTCGACGTAGTAAAAAAGGCGCCGATGCGCAGCGCCGCAATGGTTAAAGATTAAGCCCATGGCACAGGCCAAACAATTCGATAATCGACTGAGTGTTCGTTTATCGAACACATTGTTGTCTGGCTATCGTTTTGTCGCCTGCAAAAGATCGCAGCCTGCGGCAGCTCCTACAAAGGCATGATCAGGTGGCATCGGCATGACTGACCAACCCCTTGATCAGCACCGCCGCCGTTGCCAATGCCGCCGGAATCACCAATGCCGTCAGCACCTGCTCGAAATTCCAGCCCAGCCCCAGCAGCGTCGCGCCCATCCATGCACCTAGGATCGCGCCGAAGCGGCCAATCCCGAGCATCCACGAAACCCCGGTGGCTCGCCCTTGAGTCGGATAAAACCGCGCGGCCAGCGACGGCATCGCCGATTGCGCGCCGTTGACACACATACCGGCCACCAGCACCAGGGTCGCCAGGATTGTGATGTTGCCCAGGCTCTGCCCTACCGCGTAGGCAAATACCCCGGCCAGCAGGTAGAAAATGCCGATGACCTTGTGCGGATTGAAGCGGTCCATCGCCCAGCCTACGCCCACCGCGCTCAACACCCCGCCGAACTGGAACAGCGCGCCGATGAACGCGGCCTGCTCCATGCTCGCGCCACTGTCACGCATCAGGGTCGGCAGCCAACTGGTCAGCAGGTAGACGATCACCAGGCCCATGAAGTAGGTCAGCCACAACAGCAAGGTGCCGACGCTGTAGGTGCCGGAGAAGATCACCGCAAACACGTTGCGCGCCTTCACGGTTTTCTGCTCCGGCACGCTGAAGCTCGAGGCCTGGCCCACCACCGTCGGGTCGATGGGTGCCAGGGTCTTGCGTACCTTGTCGGTGCCGCGATTACGCACCACGAGGAAACGCGCCGACTCCGGCAGCCAGACCAGCAATACGACAGCGAGGATCAACGGCAGGATCCCGCCGATCAGCAGCAGACTGTGCCAGCCGAAGGCCGGAATCAGCTTCGCCGAAATGAATCCACCCCCGGCCATGCCCAGGTTGAAGCCGCAGAACATGCTGGTCACCAGCAGGGACTTCTTGCGCTCCGGGGTGTATTCCGACAGCAGCGTGGTTGCGTTCGGCATGCCCGCGCCCAAGCCGAGACCGGTCAGGAAACGCAACACCAGCAACTGGTCGACGTTGGTACTGTAGGCCGAAGCCAGGCTGAAGGCACCGAACAGCAGCACCGCCCCGACCAGAACGACCTTGCGCCCAAAGCGGTCAGCCAGCGGACCGGAACCCAGTGCGCCGAAGACCATGCCGATCAGCGCCGCACTCATCACCGGGCCGAGGCTGGCCCGGTCGATGCCCCAATCCTGGGACAGCGCGGGCGCGATGAAGCCCATGGCCGCGGTATCAAGGCCATCGAGGAAGACAATCAGGAAACACAGGATCACCACGCGCCACTGATAGCGCGAAATGGGTTGGGCATTGATGAAGGACTGCACGTCGAGGCAGTTACCTACAGCAGACTGGGGCTGGTTCATTATTTTTTTCCACGCAAAACGCAGTCGAACAGGTGCCAGCCTTTAACAGGGCTGTCACGGTAAAGGGGGTGTCAGGATCAGGCGATCGGGTTCCGGCACAAAAACCGGGGAGAACGGCGACAGTCGGGGAATGTGCGCATGGGGTGCCTCTTCTCATTATTATGGGGTCGTCGTCCGGTGCCGGATCGAGATCGACAGCGCCGGATGACGCTGCCGCGACATTAATGAGCCAAGGGAAAGAGCGTCAATTCGCCAGACGCGAGTCTGTGCGATTATCGAACAGCTTAGGTAAACAGCTGGGTGCTGAGGTCGCGGCTGGCACTCAACAAGCCGGGCAGGAAACGTTGTTCAAGCTCGCTGCGGCTGACCCGCCCGGCGTGGGTACTGACGTTGAGCGCCGCGACCACCTGGCCGGAAGCGTCGTACACCGGCACCGCGATCGAACGCAGCCCCTGCTCCAGTTCCTGGTCGACGATGCACCACCCTTGTTGTCGCACCTCCTGCAGGCATTCGAGCAATGCCTCGGAGGTATGGAGGGTTCGACTGGTCTTGGCTTGCAGGTCGGCGTGGTCGAGATACTCGTGCAATGACGTGTCATCGAGGGCGGCGAGCAGGATCCTGCCCATCGACGTGCAATAGGCCGGCAAGCGCCCACCCACCGACAGGTCGACCGATATCAGGCGCTGGGTGGTGGCCGAGCGGGCGATGTACAAGATGTCATCGCCTTCAAGCGTGGCCATGTTGCAGGCCTCGTGGAGTTGCTCGCTCATGCGGTCCAGGTACGGCTGTGCCGAAACCGCCAGCGGCGTCGAGGACACATAGGCGTGGCCCAGGGTCAGCACTTTGGGCAGCAGCGAATAGGTGCGGCCATCGGTGGTGGCGTAACCGAGCTTGATCAACGTATGCAGGCAACGGCGCACGGCGGCGCGGGGAATTTCCGTCCGGTGGCTGATCTGGGCAATGGTCAGATGCCGCTTGCGCTCCTGGAACGCCTGCACCACGGCCAGTCCACGCGCCAGCGAGGTCATGAAGTCCGGGTCGCCGGTCAGGGCCTGGATCCGCTTGGCGGGGGAAGCAACGATCGGCGGTGCCACCGAAGCGAAGGAGTTGCGCAGTTGATCGTTCATACTAGGTCCTTTTCCCAGACGGATCGTCGATCCATTACAGGCGACTGGCTGTAGGGTACACAAGCCCGGCCCGACAAGATTGGGCGATTATCGAACCATCGATCGATAATCGCAATCCATGTTTTTTTGCGCGGCGCATCTGCCGACTTCAAGGCGCAATGTAATGGTCTTAAGTTGTGCGACTTAATGGCGCCAAAAAGGCATCGCCGTACAATGGCATCATCCAGTGCCCAAGTTGCCACTAACGGGTTATGGGTAGAAAACAATCACACATCAAGATCCACTTTTAACTCTATCGTGATAGTGTTCTGTCAATCGCTCGCTATAATGTAATTCAGTAGCCAATCGGTTTTTTATTAGCCGATCCCGCTACCGGTGGCGCGATGTTCCATCGCCGCTCTCCTCAGCAAGCCCATGACGCCGACTGCATCCGCATCGCGCCAACGCGCTCGCTGAAACAGGAACTGATGCTACGTCAGCTATATATCTCTGGTGCCGTGGCCGCCTGCAACATGGAAGTAATGAGCACACTGTCGCAAAAATGATGCCTGTAAGGGCTTTTTGCTTTTGACGAGTGCGGTCAATACATCGAGTGCAGCGCGTTTCACCAGAATTCACCTCAACTCAATCAGGTAGCACCGTGACAAAAGACGAACTGCGCGCGGAACTTGAGCGCCAGGAACAACGTTACAAGGAAGTTTACGGCGGGGAAGTCACCACCTACGCCGCCCAGCCCGAACCGGAACGCAAGCCATGGCGCAAACGCGCCACCGTTCAGGATCAGGTTTTCAAGCAGGAACTGGAAAAAATGGAAAAGGAACTGAAAGCCGAGGAGCCGTGACGTCCTGGGCTTTTAATACCTGCCGGGGTCTGCATTGCATCCGTTAAAAGCGGGATGTACTGATGTTGCCTTTTTGCGCCCGCCACGAGCGGGCAGCGGCCGCCTTGCCGACCTGATAAGGCTGAAGGCTCGTATCTGACACTATTTTCAGAAATTTCATACAAGCGCGCGCAAGGTCCCTCCAGGCGTGGCGAACCCCTGTGCCTGCGGGCTTTCCAAAGAAATTCAAGTACTTGCAAGACCCGCAAAAGCGCAGGAAATTCAGGCCCCAAAGCAAAATAATTCGTTGAAGAATGTTACCGATGAGCAGCAAGTGCATCGATTTCCAGTCTTTTCTGGCATAATCGCGCCCCCTTATGACCGGGTCAGAAAACCTTCATGATCGATTTATTCAGCGGACTGGATGCTTGGGTGCTTGTGAGCCTCCTGCTCGCCCTGACTTTTGTCCTCGCCTTCGAGTTCATCAACGGATTTCATGACACCGCTAACGCGGTAGCCACTGTTATCTACACCAAAGCCATGCCGCCTCATCTGGCGGTGTTCTTTTCCGGTGTGTTCAACTTCCTCGGCGTTTTGCTGGGCGGCGTTGGCGTGGCGTATGCCATTGTCCACCTGCTGCCGGTGGAGCTGCTGATCAATGTGAACACCGGTCACGGACTGGCCATGGTGTTCTCGTTGCTCGCCGCCGCCATCGCCTGGAACCTGGGCACCTGGTACTTCGGTATCCCTGCCTCCAGCTCCCATACGCTGATCGGTTCGATCCTCGGCGTAGGCCTGGCCAACGCCCTGATCAACGATATTGCGTTGGCCGATGGCGTGAACTGGCAAAAGGCGATTGATATCGGTATGTCGCTGGTGTTCTCGCCAATGGCAGGCTTCCTGATCGCTGCGCTGATTCTGATCGGTCTGAAATGGTGGCGCCCGCTGTCGAAGATGCACAAGACGCCGGAGCAGCGTCGCAAGATCGACGACAAGAAACACCCGCCATTCTGGAACCGCCTGGTGCTGGTGATCTCGGCCATGGCCGTGAGCTTCGTGCACGGTTCCAACGATGGTCAGAAAGGTATTGGCCTGATCATGCTGGTGCTGATCGGCATCGTGCCGGCGCAGTTCGTACTTGATCTGAACAGCACCACCTACCAGATCGAACGTACCCGCGACGCCACCTTGCACCTGAACCAGTTCTACCAGCGCAACGCCGAAACCCTCGGCGAATTCCTGGCCCTGGGCAAAAGCGTCGAAGGCGATCTGCCGGAGAAATTCCGCTGCAACCCGCAACAGACCGAACCGACCATCAATGCCCTGCTTGGCACCCTCAAGGGTGTAGCCGACTATCACTCGCTGCCGCCGGAAAGCCGCATCGAAGTGCGTCGCTACCTGCTCTGCCTGGACGACACGGCGAAGAAAGTCAGCAAACTGCCAACCCTGGCCCCGCGGGAAAAGGCTGACCTGGACAAGCTGCGCAAAGACCTGACCACGACCACTGAATACGCTCCGTTCTGGGTGATCCTGGCGGTCGCCCTGGCCCTGGGCCTGGGTACCATGGTCGGCTGGAAACGCGTGGTACTGACCATCGGCGAGAAGATCGGCAAGCAAGGCATGACCTATTCCCAGGGCATGTCGGCGCAGATCACCACCGCGAGCCTGATCGGCATGGCCAACATCTTCAGCCTGCCGGTGTCCACCACCCACGTCCTGTCCTCGGGCGTTGCCGGTACCATGGTCGCCAACAAAAGCGGCCTGCAAGGCGGCACCGTCAAGACCATCCTGCTGGCCTGGGTCCTGACCCTGCCCGCCACCGTGGCGCTGTCGGCCGGCTTGTTCTGGCTGGCGTCGAAGGCACTCGGCAGCTGACAGGCAGCCGAACGAAAAAAGGCGCGCTCCGTGAGGACCGCGCCTTTTTTATTACCGAATTTTAGCAACACCGCACATCACTGTAGGAGCGAGCTTGCTCGCGAAGGTGTGTCAGCTACGAAGGTGTCGACTGACACTCCATCGCGAGCAAGCTCGCTCCTACAGGGGATTGGTGCATGCCAGTAGATTGTTCAGGGCAAAAAAAAAGGGCAACCGAAGTTGCCCAAAATGCCTTGCGTGCTCATTGCATCCAGAAAGACCTACGGCTCTTTGCGCTTGTGCGAGTCTTTCCAGATAAAAAATCCGAACCCTGCAAAAAATACAACCATGAGGCTGACGGTCAGCACTCCGGCGATCACCACGTTATCGAAAAACATGACGCGTCTCCTGCAGTTGCCCTGTTGCGATGGGGCCAAGGTAACCAATCGGGCAGGAGAAAATATTGACCGGGATCAATGTTGCCCGGGACCGGGCCTGGAAGGCGGGGGGAAAACTGACCTGCATCAATCGATGCAGGAAGACTCAACGCTTTTTCGGTTTGTTCTTCGGCTTTTTCTTCGCCTTGCCCAATGGCATGGCCTGCTCGAACGCCTGGCGCACTTCGTTCAGGCGCTTGTCGTTAAGGTCATGGACACGCTTGGCGCGTTCGGCATTCAGGTCGATCAGCTTGTCGTCTTGGCTCATGGTGTCAGTGCATCGCTTGGCAGGAATGTGCCAATAATGCGGTCTGGCGACGGCGCTGACCAGTCACGGGCTCAAATCTCGATATCGACCCACAGGCCCTGACGAGGCTGGTCTTCCATCAACGGAGCCACCGGCACGGTGTTGTCGGCATTGAGTTCGTCACCCGGGATCGCCAGGTGCGCTTCGGGGTCCTCGTCGGCTTCACGGCGGCGGCGTTGCTGCTCCTGCTTGCGCCGCTGTTCTTCGCGCAGCAGCAGCGCGGCCTCTTCCGGATCGCGCTTTTGCAGGTCGATGGTGCTGTCGCTGGCGCTTTCCTGCACCGGCACGACGGGCGCGATGTCCGGGCGCGGGCGAACCGGGTCGTGCTGGGAAGTGATCGGCACGGCACTCAAGGGGAGCATCGGTGTCAGCATATTATCAGTCTCCTTTCAGCAGGCTGTCGGCCGCTGTGACGGCGACTTGAGCCATCGGTCGCAAACTGTGAGTCGATTGGCACGGTGGGAACGTTCGCAGGCTACGATTTCTTCAGCCTGGCAAGATCAAAAGATCGCAGCCCAAGGCAGTTCCCACACAGGTAATCCTTTGGTCTGGAGACCTGATTCCGTTAAGATAGCCCGCTTTTTCAAGGTGGGAGTCAGGCAGCATGGCGCAGCAGTATCAACCGGGGCAACGCTGGATCAGTGACAGCGAAGCGGAGCTGGGTTTGGGCACCGTTCTGGCACAGGACGGCCGCTTGCTGACCGTGCTCTACCCGGCCACTGGCGACACTCGCCAGTACGCGCTACGGAATGCGCCCCTCACCCGTGTGCGGTTTTCGCCGGGTGACACCATCACTCACTTCGAAGGCTGGAAACTGACCGTACGCGAAGTCGACGACGTCGATGGCCTGCTGGTCTATCACGGCCTCGACGCGCAGAACGAAGTGGTCACCCTGCCGGAAACCCAACTGTCGAACTTCATCCAGTTCCGTCTCGCCAGCGACCGTCTGTTCGCCGGGCAGATCGACCCCCTGGCCTGGTTCGCCCTGCGTTATCACACCCTCGAACACACCAGCCGCCAACTGCAGTCGTCGCTGTGGGGCCTGGGTGGTGTGCGTGCGCAACCGATCGCGCACCAGCTGCACATCGCCCGCGAAGTGGCCGACCGCATCGCGCCTCGGGTTCTGCTGGCCGACGAAGTGGGCCTGGGTAAAACCATCGAAGCCGGTCTGGTGATCCATCGCCAACTGCTTTCGGGCCGCGCCAATCGCGTGCTGATCCTGGTGCCGGAAAACCTCCAGCACCAGTGGCTGGTAGAAATGCGCCGACGCTTCAACCTGCAGGTCGCGCTGTTCGACGAAGAACGCTTCATCGAAAGCGATGCCTCCAACCCGTTCGAAGACACCCAGCTCGCGCTGGTGGCCCTGGAATGGCTGGTGGATGACGAGAAAGCCCAGGACGCGCTGTTCGCGGCCGGCTGGGACCTGCTGGTGGTCGACGAAGCCCACCACCTGGTGTGGCACGAAGACCAGGTCAGCCCGGAATACTCGCTGGTCGAACAACTCGCTGAAACGATCCCCGGCGTCCTGCTGTTGACCGCAACCCCGGAACAGCTGGGCCAGGACAGTCACTTCGCGCGTCTGCGCCTGCTCGACCCGAACCGCTTCCATGACCTGGCTGCCTTCCGCGCCGAGAGCGAAAACTATCGCCCGGTGGCCGAGGCCGTTCAGGAGCTGCTGGAAAAAGGTCGCCTGTCGCCGCAAGCTCATGAAACCATTCACGGCTTCCTCGGCAACGAAGGCGAAGCCTTGCTGACCGCCGTCAACGATGGCGACACCGAAGCCAGCGCCCGCCTGGTGCGCGAACTGCTGGACCGCCACGGCACCGGCCGCGTGCTGTTCCGTAATACCCGGGCCGCGGTCCAGGGGTTCCCGGAGCGCAAACTGCATCCTTACCCGCTACCGTGCCCGGACGAATACCTCGAACTGCCGCTGGGCGATCACGCCGAGCTGTACCCGGAAGTCAGCTTCCAGGCCCAGCCGGACGCCAACGAAGAAGAGCGCTGGTGGAAGTTCGACCCGCGCGTCGAGTGGCTGATCGACCAGTTGAAAATGCTCAAGCGCACCAAGGTGCTGGTGATCTGCGCCCACGCCGAAACCGCCATGGACCTGGAAGACGCCCTGCGCGTGCGTTCCGGCATTCCGGCCACGGTGTTCCACGAGGGCATGAACATCCTCGAGCGTGACCGCGCCGCCGCCTACTTCGCCGACGAAGAGTTTGGCGCGCAAGTGCTGATCTGTTCGGAAATCGGCAGTGAAGGCCGCAACTTCCAGTTCTCCCACCACCTGGTGCTGTTCGACCTGCCGTCCCACCCGGACCTGCTGGAACAACGTATCGGTCGTCTGGACCGGATCGGCCAGAAGCACACCATCGAACTGCACGTGCCGTACCTGGAAACCAGCCCGCAAGAGCGCCTGTTCCAGTGGTACCACGAAGCCCTTAATGCTTTCCTCAACACCTGCCCGACCGGCAACGCCCTGCAACATCAGTTCGGCCCGCGCCTGCTGCCGTTGCTCGAAGAAGCCGACGATGGCGAATGGCAAGCGCTGATCGACGAAGCCCGCACCGAGCGCGAGCGCCTGGAAGCCGAGCTGCACACCGGCCGCGACCGCTTGCTGGAGCTCAATTCCGGCGGTGCCGGCGAAGGTGAAGCGCTGGTCGAGGCCATCCTCGAGCAGGACGACCAGTTCGCCCTGCCGATCTACATGGAAACCCTGTTCGATGCATTCGGTATCGACAGCGAAGACCATTCGGAAAACGCCCTGATCCTCAAGCCGAGCGAAAAAATGCTCGACGCCAGCTTCCCGCTGGGCGACGACGAAGGCGTGACCATCACCTACGACCGCAACCAGGCGCTGTCTCGCGAAGACATGCAGTTCATCACCTGGGAACATCCGATGGTCCAGGGCGGCATGGACCTGGTGTTGTCCGGCTCCATGGGCAACACCGCCGTGGCACTGATCAAGAACAAGGCGCTGAAACCCGGCACCGTGTTGCTGGAACTGCTCTACGTCAGCGAAGTGGTTGCCCCGCGTTCGCTGCAACTGGGCCGCTACCTGCCGCCGGCCGCCCTGCGCTGCCTGCTCGACACCAATGGCAATGACCTGTCGGCCCGGGTGTCGTTCGAGACCTTGAACGATCAACTCGAAAGCGTACCGCGCGCCAGCGCCAACAAGTTCATCCAGGCCCAGCGCGATCAGCTGACGCCACGGATCAACGCCGGCGAAGACAAGATCTACCCACGTCACGCCGAACGCGTGGCAGAGGCGCAACGTCGCCTGGCCGCCGACACCGACGAGGAACTGGCACGCCTGACCGCGTTGCAAGCGGTCAACCCGACCGTACGTGACAGCGAACTGGTTGCGCTGCGCAAGCAACGCGAACAAGGCCTGGCCATGCTCGACAAGGCTGCGCTGCGACTGGAAGCGATCCGGGTGTTGGTGGCGGGTTAAGTCCCCTGCTTCACCGCTTGAACAAAAAGGCCCGCAGCGATGCGGGCCTTTTTTGTTTGCTTGAGTTTTGTAGTGCTACTTATTACCTCTTCGCGAGCAAGCCCGCTCCCACATCTGGAATGCAATCCCCCCTGTGGGAGATTCTATGTTTGGGGGGAAGCCCCCAAGACTGGATTTGGCTGATACTCGCTCTGGTTCTTCATCAGGGCGAACGCCACTCGTGCCAGCTTTCGAGCCAGGATGACCA
>NZ_JAXDEO010000119.1:0-5697 GCF_035064975.1 Pseudomonas sp. YuFO20 | reverse complement strand
GACCTGGCTGAAACTGGCCAAAGGCACCGCCGTGGTCGCGCATCGCGACGGCGCGAGCGCCACGCGCTGGCCGGTGCCGAGCAAGACCGACCCGGTGAGCGGCGCCGACCTGTTGATCCCCAAAAGCCTGCTTGAGGGCCTGTCAGCCGACGACAAGATTTCTGTGCCTGCTACTTCTTCCGTCCGCAAGGTCATCAACTGGTACCGCCTCGACGGCCTGCTGCACGACGCTGCCGGCAATCTGCTCAACGGCTGGGTGCGTGAAGACGTGGGCAACACGCCGTGGGTCAGTCCCTGGGACTGGGAAGGCTACGAAGTCCTGCACGACTACGGTAGGCCCATCCATGCCATGGCGTCGTTCATGCGCAGCATGCGTCACTTCAGCGAGGCACAACTGGACCGCTACCGCTCCTTGGCCGACGACGAGGACCAGGGGCCGATCAGGACCCGCCTGTTCAACATCATCGACCCTAACCGCGACGGCCAGATCACCGCCGACGAACTGCAAGCGGCGCTCAGGTTACCGGCGCATGCGCAAGCGATCGCGCAGATGATCATCCGCAAGGAAAGCGAGTGGTTTCACCGGGCGCATGTCTGGGATGTGCTGGATGAAATGCTCGGACATAGCGGCTCGACCCCGCACTTGAACTGGCTGGCGGAGAAGCAGCGGATCAAGGAGCTTAGTTGGTGGGAAGAGGTGGCGGAAAAAGTGGGGTTGCCGTCGTGGGGGAAGGCGTATCACTTTCATCCGGTTGGGTTGGTGGGGAGTTTTATTTCAGCTATTGATGAAAACGATTTGAGCTGGCTGATAGTCCCTTATGGTCAACTGACTTTTGATGCAGAGGGGAACGACATTGATGACGAATTACATCCGTCGTTTAAATACTTCAGCCGGGTTGCTCACTGGCCAGGTGGCGTATCTGGCGTAACAATTGGGCGCGGTTACGATCTTGGTCAACGACCTAATCCAGGAAAAGATCTTAGTGATGCCGGCGTTCAGGAGCCATTACGCTCTTGGCTGATCGGTGCTAAAGGTCTACAGGGTACCGCAGCGAAGAACTACATTGCCAATGCTTCGGACGAGATACGAGAGCATCAAATTACCCGGCAGCAACAATATCGCTTGTTTTTGCCGGTTTACGATCATATGAAAAAAGAAGTGATTCGTATATCGAATTCAAATATTAACAAGGCGGATTATGGAGTGCTAAATTGGGGTGAGGTGAGTTGCAAAGTACAGGATGTTGTAATTGATCTGATTTACAGAGGTGACTACACCCCGAGTTCAAGATCCCTTATTCAAAAGCCTTTTGTAGATAACAATATTGCGGTGGTAAAGAGTGTCATGACCAATCGGGATTATTGGAGGAGTGTTCCTCATGATAGGTTTAAGCGTCGTTCGGAGTATCTGTAGATGAAAGCGTCAATTTTCCTTGTGCTATTAATGTGTGCGGCGAGTCTGGTTGAAGCTAAGGAACATGACTACAAAAGAGTAATTATGGCGGGTGCGGGAGATGTAGGAGAGCTATTTATTAGATTTCTGCTTCTGTCGGGGGAGTCTTGCCTTATTATTCAAAACTTAGTTCCGGGGGGCGGTGGAAGCGTCTCGGGCGAGAAAGCTATCTGCTCGATAGATGGGAAGAAAATTGCAGATGATTTTGCGGCGGTAGATTTTAAAGTTGGAGATTTTAGAGCTGGGAAACTGTTTTTTGAGATTGGGGTTACACCGCTTCAACCCATTGGTGAAGTAGTAATGTTCTGCGAAGTAATATTTTCAGGTGGTTTGGCAGATCACCTCTCCTGTACGGAAAAGGACCTCGTGCGCAAAGAATCATGTGCGGTTCTTGAGAGATAGATCCTATTTTTCTTTACGATTATTGTCTGAAAGTAAAGGTTCTGAACATGCAGTCAAGAAAGGCGATATTTATATTGATGGGGTTGATGCTGGTCTGGTCAAAAGCAGGTGCGTGGCAGTTAGTGGGCGAAAAATCAACCGGAAATATTTTACTGCGAGATGAAGGGGGTGGCTCAAGTTACGCCAATATAATTGGTGAAAAAGAAGGTTTCGATCGTAGGTTTATCACACTGAATGGCTTTGCTGCGTTGCAAGTCAGTGGTAGGGACGATTTTTATTATACGTTAGCGGTTAGGGGGAGAGAGGTGTTCATCGACTGCGCCTATGCGAACGCACGAAATATTTATAATGGCGCTCAAGTGACTGCAGGGATGTGCGGATTAAATAAACCTCTGGAACAGGCTTATGATGAGGTTGGCACGAGATATTCAAATCAGTGGCAGCAATCGATTTTCTCTTTTGATACGAAGTCTTTATTTGAAACAGGACGGGCACAAGACTTTCTGATAGGGGTGATAGGGAACGTTGAAGTTTTTGATAGGTACTTTTCGATATATTCTATAGAGAACTCGTCCCCTCAAAAAGTCATAAAGAGTGCTTCTGGTTGTTTTTATTTCGGAAGTGCTATGGTTTTTTTAGTTTTTGAAAAAAGTAGCGCGAATACACCCAGGTATCTTGATGTTTTTCAATCTGTTGGTCCTATACGGCTACAAAGAATGCAAGAAGCAGATTTAGAAAGGCTTGCGGTTGATGAGTGTGTCTGAAAAATTTATAGGATTGCAGGCAAAGGCAGTGATTGAGAGTGTTTAATTGTGAGGGTGATAAATAGATGCAATTGGATCTAGTGTCTGAAGCTTCCTTCTCCTCTTTGTTGCCGGGAGGAAATTAATTATGCCTATAAGTTTGGATAAAATTCCTCCTCCAGCCCCGCGCCCCGCACCACCGCGTATCTGGCCCTGGGTATGTTTTTTGCCTCTGCTTTTGCTGTTGGGCGTGGGAGGGACTTTGTTGTTCAGCGGTGAAGCGTTGAATCAACAATCCATTGATGTATGGCCGCGAACTTTGGGCGTACCGCTTTTCGTCTGGTGTGTGCTGCTGTTCGCAAGGTTGCTGTTGTACATGGGGGAACAAGGTGCGGCCGATGGCTGGGACGAAGCCCGTGAAGAGGATTTGTGCCGAAAAATGCGTCGAGGCCGGCGTTCCCAACAAGTGTTAAGCGCGAACCTGTTCACTGCCCTGCGAAGTCCGGGTGAAGAAGGGACCACTCAGCTCGATGCCTTGCTGGGCGGGACGCAGGTATTGACTGCGCAACCGACCCGAATGGATGAATCCATCGTGCGTCATAGCCGCTTATCTGGCGCAAAGCATGAAGATCTGGAAAAAGTACTGCTCGGTGTCTTCAGTCAGGTTCTGGCTGAGTTGGCGCAAACGCTCGCACATCTGCCGGACGAGAAACCGTTGGCACTGTTGCTGGAGGTCGAGAGCGGTCTGCCGCGAAGTCAGTGGCATCCAGCCTGGCAAAGGGCATGGACCGCATCTGGTATCCGACAATCGGCGATGCCCGTGGAGGGGCAGGGATTATCTGCACTGGACCAGTGGCTCGACCAGCGCATTGATGACCAGGCGCTACTGCTGGTGGTGGCAGTGCAATTTGCACCGCTACAGCCGAAAGGCAAGGCAGAAGCGGCTGTAGGGCTACTACTGGGTAACCGTTTGACGCAAACCACGTTACCGCCGACGGCCTACCTTCACCGTCCGGAGCGAGCGCGAGCCACCACTTCTGATGCACTGCTATATGCCACTCGCCAAGCGCTGGATTGGGCACCAGTGGAAGCCAAGTCGGTTGAGCACGCATGGCGAGTGGGAATTGATGCACAACGCAATGCAGCAATAAGTACCGTTCTGGCGGAAGTGCCGATGCCGGTAAAACACAACCAGCGATTGATCGACCTGGATGCGTCGTTAGGACACCCCGGTACTGCCTCTTCGTGGCTGGCAATCGCTGCCGCAACGCAAACCATACAGCGCGGCGCTGGGCCGCAATTCATTTTCAGTGGTGACAGCGCCGTCGACGCGGGGCTCTGGAGCACGGCGCTGACGCCCGTCCTGCCGCTTTCGACGAAGGAATCTTGAATGCAGTTTCGACGCTCTTTAGGGCCGAGTGGATTGGTCGGCCTGTTAATTCTGACCGGTGTGCTCCTTGAAATCCTGGTCTGGTATTTTCCTCAATGGTTGGGGATTCGTCCTGACAGTGATCGGCAAAACACCTGGTTGTTGGCGATACCTGCGTGCACATTTATCGTCGTGATGCTCTTGGCAACCTACCGTCTGCTGTGGGGCCGTCTGGGGCATTCGGTGTATCGCGCAGAGGAGGCCGATGACGTTCCCGAGCCACCGCGCACGGATAGTCCGAAGACCCTGATCGCGCAACAGGTCCGCTTGGCTCAGGTGTCTCTCAGTGATTATTACGGTCCCTTCTGGCGCCTCAAGGTCCGCCTGCTTTTGGTCGTCGGCGAACCCGAACAGATCGAAGCCATCGCCCCCGGCCTGACCACCCGGTGCTTCTTGTATGCACAGGACACCGTGCTGCTCTACGGCGGTAGCGTGCAGGCGCCAACGTTGTTCAGCCAATGGAAGGGTTTGAGTCGCTGGCGTGCCCTCGATGGCGTCGTCTGGGCCTTGAACGCGGAACAGACCACCAACGCCGCAGCGCTCGGCGAAAACGTGAGGCGTCTGTGCGATCTAGCGCGAGCGCTGCATTGGCAGTTGCCGCTGCACCTGTGGCAGGTCTGCGACAGTGGCTGGCTTCAGCACGGGCGCCCGATGCAGCCGGTGGGGTGCGCGTTGCCCGCCGGTTTCACTGTCGTCGAACTGGAGAGTCGCCTGGAGCAATTGCTCGAGCCCTTGCGCCAGGAGGGCCTGGAGCAGATGCGTGGGCAGATGCAGCATGACTTTTTGCTGCGCCTGTCCCGCGATTTGCAGGTCGAGGGCATTGCCCGCTGGCGTCAGGCGCTGGCGCCATTGCTCGGCGAGTTGGCCCGGAGCGTGCCGTTGCGCGGGTTGTGGTTCAGCCTGCCGTTACCGTCGGCACCGCCGGATACCCATAACCGCGGTAATTTCTGGTCGATAGCGCCAGTGTGGCAGGGCGTGCTCGGCGATAAAAAGGCGCGCGTCCGTCGCCTCGGTTGGCCTGCGACCCGTATCGCGCAGGCCCTGATGCTCGCCCTGGCACTGGCGTGGAGCGCCGGCATGCTGCTGTCCTTCGCCACCAACCGTGTGCACATCGCCCAGGTGCAGACGTCACTGGCGACCCTGCAACAATCATCAACCAGTGACGAACAATTCCTCGCCCTGAATGACCTGACCCGCGAACTCGATCGCCTGGAGTACCGCGCCACCCACGGCACCCCTTGGTACCAGCGCTTCGGCCTGAACCAGAACGAGCCGCTGCTGGCGCTGCTGTTGCCGCGCTACCTCGAGGCCAACCAACGATTGCTGCGCGACCCGGCCGTGACCAGCCTGCAACAGCAGCTCACTGCCCTGATCAAGCTGCCCGCCGACAGCCCCGAACGCCTCAAGCGCGCGCCGCAGGCCTACGAACAACTCAAGGCCTACCTGATGCTGGCGCGCCCGGAAAAAGCCGACGCGGCCTTTCTGGTCAAGGTCCTGGGCCCGCTCGAGCCGAGCGGCGCCGGGGTCTCGCCAGGGCTGTGGCACGGCCTGTCGCCGACGCTCTGGCAGTTCTATGGCGAGCAACTGGCTTCCCACCCGGACTGGCGCATCGCGGCCGACCCCAAGCTGGTGGCCCAGGTTCGTCAGCTGCTGCTCGGCCAGTTGGGCCA